>VERS01000205.1 GCA_018882545.1 Mycobacterium sp. | reverse complement strand
CGATAGCCGTGACTAGACTCAGCGGGCGGAGGTGTCAGGTGGATCGACTCGCAGACCTGCTGTCTGTGCTGCCGGCCCCGATGCGCGACCCGGTGCTTTTCGCCGTCCCGTTCTTCCTGCTGCTGCTGGCCATGGAGTGGACCGCGGCCCGCAAACTCGAGCACCTCGGCGGCCAGACCGGCGCCGCCGCACCGGTCCGGCCCGCGCCGGGCGCCTACCTGGGCCCCGACGCCCGGGCCTCGATCCTGATGGGACTGGTCTCGGTCGCCACGATGGGCGCCTGGAAGTTCCTGGGGCTGCTGGGTTACGCGGCTCTCTACGCCTACGTCGCACCGTGGCAGTTGTCGGCGCGGCACTGGTCCACCTGGGTCATCGCCCTGGTCGGAGTGGACCTGCTGTTCTACGCCTACCACCGCATCGCCCACCGGGTCCGGCTGATCTGGGCCACCCATCAGGCCCACCACTCCAGCCGCTACTTCAACTTCGCCACCGCCCTGCGGCAGAAGTGGAACAACAGCGGCGAACTGATCATGTGGATCCCGCTGCCGCTGTTGGGCGTTCCGCCATGGATGGTGTTCACCAGTTTCTCGATCAGCCTGGTCTACCAGTTCTGGATCCACACCGAACGGATCGGTACCCTGCCGCGGCCGATCGAGTTCGTGTTCAACACCCCCTCCCACCATCGCGTCCACCATGGAACCGATCCGGAGTACCTGGACCGCAACTACGGCGGAATCCTGATCATCTGGGACCGGTTGTTCGGCACCTTCCAGCCCGAAGTGTTCCGCCCGCACTACGGTCTGACCAAACCGGTCGACACCTTCAATATCTGGAAGCTGGAGACCGGCGAGTACCTGGCGATCCTGCGCGACGTTCGGGCGGCGACCGGTTGGCGGGACAGGCTGGGATACATTTTCGGACCTCCCGGCTGGGAACCCGCCGGTATCGCTACACGACTGGGTGCAGGAGGCTGACGACGTGGACGTCAACGAAACGCTGCTGCCCGGGGTCGGCCTGCGCTATGAGTTCGACAACGCCGACGGCGACCGGATCGGGGTCATTGCCCACCGCAAGGGCGATTTCGAGGTCTTCGTTTACGCCGCCACCGACCCGGACAAGGCCAGGCGGGTGTTCCGGCTGACCGAACGGGAATCCGAAGTGCTGGCCCAGATCCTGGGCGCACCGCGGATGGTGGAGAGCTACGCCGATCTGACCAAGGAAATCCCCGGTCTGGAGGGCGGTCAGGTCGAGGTGGGGGCGGCGTCGCCGTTCTCCGGGCGCCCGCTCGGGGACACCAAGGCCCGCACCCGCACCGGGGCCTCCATCGTCGCCATCGTGCGCGGCGAGGAGGTGCTCGCCTCGCCCGGGCCCGAGGAAATGCTGCGGGCCGGCGACGTCCTGGTGGTCATCGGCACGGACGACGGTATCGCCGCGGTCCGGCAGCTCGTCGAAGAAGGATGAACGGGTGGCCGTCTCGGCACCGCTGCTCTTCGAGCTCGGTGTCATCCTTGTCGTCCTCACCGTGCTGGGTTCGGCGGCCCGGCGCTACGGACTCTCGCCGATCCCGCTCTACCTGCTGACCGGGCTGTTTCTGGGCACCGGCGGGGTGGCGCCGGTGGACGCGGCCGCCGAATTCGTCGAGACCGGCGCCTCGATCGGCGTGGTGCTGCTGTTGCTCACCCTCGGCCTGGAGTTCTCCATCGGGGAGTTCGCGACATCGCTGCGCCGGCACCTGCCGTCGGCGGGGGTCGACCTGGTGCTCAACGCCGTCCCCGGCGCGCTGGCCGGCTGGCTGCTCGGACTCGACGCCGTCGGCATCCTGGCGCTGGCCGGCATCACCTACATCTCGTCGTCGGGCATCATCGCCCGGCTGCTCAACGACCTGGACCGGCTGGGTAACCGGGAGACGCCCGCGGTGCTGTCGGTGTTGGTGCTGGAGGACTTCGCGATGGCGGCCTACCTGCCGCTGCTGACGGTGCTGGCTTCCGGCGGTACCGCGGTGCAGGCCCTGGTGTGGATGGCCGCGGCGCTGGCCGCGCTCGGTCTGGCCTTCGCGGTGTCCTTTCGCTGGGGCCACCACGTCGGTCGGCTGCTGGGGCACCCCGAGGACGAACAGTTGCTGCTGCGGGTCCTCGGCCTGACCCTGATCCTGGCCGCGATCGCCGAGGAACTGCACGCCTCGGCGGCGGTCGGGGCCTTCCTGGTCGGTTTGACGCTGACCGGCCCCACCGCCGACCGGGCCCGCGCGGTCCTGACCCCGCTGCGGGACCTGTTCGCGGCGATCTTCTTCGTGGCGATCGGGCTGACCATCGACCCCGCCAGTCTGCTGCCCATGCTGCCGGTCGCGCTGGCGCTGGCGGTGCTGACCGCCCTGACCAAGGTCATCGCCGGCGCCTACGCCGCCCGCCGGGAGGGCGCCGCGCGGCCCGGGCAGCGGCGCGCCGGTGCCGCCCTGATCGCCCGCGGGGAGTTCTCCCTGGTCATCATCGGTCTGGCCGGGGCCGGGGCGGGAACTCTCGCCGCGGTGGCCACACCGTACGTCTTCATCCTGGCGATCGCCGGCCCGGTACTGGCCCGCTTCGCCCGGTAGGAACGGGTCGTCCGGGCTTTCCAGTAGGCTCGCGGACGCCCGCCGAGTGGACGGCGGCAACGAAGGAGGATGAACAAGCGTGGCAGACACACTTAACGCCGGGCAGAAGCTGGGCAGGGGCGATTCGCTGACCTCGAGCAACGGTGCCTACACCCTGACCCTGCAGTCCGACGGCAACCTGGTGCTGGCGGCGCGCGGTGAGGCCGTCTGGGCAACCGGGACCGATGGGCAGGGCGTCGACCGTGCCGAGGTGCAGTCCGACGGCAACTTCGTGCTCTATGCCGGCAGTACCCCCAAGTGGCACAGCGACACCAAAGGCAAAAAGGACGTCCGGCTGGTCCTGCAGGATGACCGCAACGTCGTGCTCTATTCCGCCGATGGAGCCGCCTGGTCCTCGCGCACCGAAACCGACGCTCCGCCCCCGCCGGTGGTCGACAAGGAGTTCGCACCGGTGGCCAAAGAGGCCCGCACGCACACCGTGGCGGCTGGCGACACCCTGTTCAACATCGCCAAGCAGTACCTCGGCGACGGCAACCGCTACCTGGAGCTGGCCAAGGCCAACAACATCGCAAACCCGGACCACATCGAGGTCGGGCAGGTCATCACCATCCCCTGAGCCCACCGCGGATACGGCGCCCGCAATAACGGGTTGGTAACGATCGGCCCGCTGGGACGATAAGCCACCGACACGATAATTGCGCCCCCGTCACATCGGGTCGCCGACCAATCGAGGTGTGCTTTGGGCCGTTTCCCGTTGTCCGCCGTCGCGGTCGCGGCCGCGCTGCTCGCGCTGCCTGCGGCCGCCGCGGCGGACTCGGGCAGCGCCGCGGGCGTGGGCGCCGTTGCCTTCCCGGGGATGGAGATCCGGCAGGGGACCACCGTGTGCACGCTGGGTTTCGTCGATCCGGTGGCCCGCATCGCCTACTCCGCGGGACACTGCCGCGGCAACGGTGCAGTCACCGACCGCGACGGCAGGTTCATCGGGGTGGTCGGCATCGCCCGCGACAACACCCCCGACGGCGCCGTGGTCCGCACCGATCAGGTGATCTCCGACTACGAGACCATCGACCTCGCCGACCACGTCATCGTCAGCACCGTGCTGCCCGGCGGGCGTCGGCTGGTCGTCGATCCCGCGATGAGGTTGACGCCGGGCCAGCCGATCTGTCACTACGGCGCGGTCACCAGGGAGAGTTGCGGCACCGTCGAACGGGTCAACAACGGTTGGTTCACCATGCACAACGGGGTGGTCAGCCAGCGGGGCGATTCCGGCGGACCGGTCTACACCCCGGCCGCCGACGGCACCGCCGTCATCGCGGGGCTGTTCAACAGCACCTGGGGTCAACTACCCGCGGCCGTCTCGTGGCAGGCCACCCGTCAGCTGGTACTGCAGGAGTCCAACGCCGCGATCGTCGATGCGGCCGGGCCGAGCCCTGCAGGGCCGGCGCCGGCACGCAACTGAGCCGACGTCGGCACCGCCCTATCGGGATATCCTCGGACGGGTGAGCGGGCTGGACATTCCGACGACCGTCGATGCCTCGTCGGTGCGCGACTATTCCGAAGACGTCGACGTCGTGGTCGTCGGCTTCGGGATTGGAGGCGGCTGCGCCGCGGTGGCGGCCGCGGCCGCCGGAGCCCGGGTGCTGGTCCTGGAACGCGCCGCGGTGGCCGGCGGAACGACGGCGTTGGCCGGCGGGCACTTCTATCTGGGCGGCGGCACAGCGGTGCAGCAGGCCACCGGCCATCCCGACAGTGCCGAGGAAATGTACAAGTACCTTGTCGCGATGTCGCGGGACCCCGAGCACGACAAAATCCGGGCCTACTGCGAGGGCAGCGTCGAGCACTTCAACTGGCTGGAGAATCTCGGCGTTCACTTCGAGCGCAGTTACTACCCGGAGAAGGCGGTGATCCAGCCCGGGACTCAGGGGCTGATGTACACCGGCAACGAAAAGGTTTGGCCCTACAAGGATCTCGCCGTTCCCGCGCCGCGCGGGCACAAGGTGCCGGTGCCGGGTGACACCCAGGGCGCCGCGATGGTGATCGACCTGCTGCTCAAACGGGCCGCTGAACTCGGAGTGCAGATCCGCTACGAGACCGGTGCGACGCACCTGATCATCGACGGCGCCGGCGCCGTGACCGGGGTGACGTGGAAACACTTCGCCGAGACCGGGGCCGTGCACGCCGAGGCTGTGGTGATCGCCGCCGGCGGGGTCGTGATGAACAAGGACATGGTCGCCGCACACACCCCCAAACTCGCCGAGAAACCCTTCGTTCTGGGCAACACCTACGACGACGGACTGGGTATCCGGCTGGGCGTCTCGGCAGGCGCTGCCACCCGGCATATGGACCAGGCCTTCATCACCGCCCCGGCCTATCCGCCCGCGGTGCTGCTGACCGGCATCATCGTCAACAAGCTGGGGCAGCGGTTCGTCGCCGAAGATTCCTACCATTCCCGCACATCCGGCTTCGTCATGGACCAGCCCGACAGCGCCGCGTATCTGATCGTCGACGAGAGCCATTTGCAGCGCCCCGAATTCCCGCTGATCAAGTTCATCGACGGCTGGGA
>VERS01000204.1 GCA_018882545.1 Mycobacterium sp. | reverse complement strand
GTGGTAGATCTGGTGGGCGGTCGCGATTCCCCACACCACGGTGGCGTAGTTCCAGCGCAACCACTCCGGATCGTCGGCGTCGTAGGCAAGGCCGTCCGGTCGGACGCCCTTGACCGTGTGGTGCATCGCGCGCACCGTCTGGGCCACTTTCTCGGCGGTCTCGGTCGAGCCGTACGCGGTCCCGATGAAGAAGGCCAGCGAATGGGCCAGGCGAATCTGGGCGCCTTCGGCGTCCAATCGCCCGGTGGGCATGCCGTCGTCGTCGCGTTCGACCACCCGGGAGTGGTCTGAGCCCATCCAGAAGATGCTGGGGTCTAGCCGCTCCATGAAGGCCGCACACTGCAGTCCGAAGATCAGTGCCGAGGTGTGGGAGTGGACGTACCAGACCGCACTGTCCGGCCCGAACCATCCCGGATCACCCTCCGGGCCGGCGAATTCGAGACCCCGGAAGAATTTCCTGCGGACGTCCTTGTCAAAGTCCGAGCGCACTTTGTGTTCGAGAAGCTGATGCGGAAGCAGCACCCTCATAGCCGCGCCTTCCCGGGTCTAGTTACCCCTGCGGCCAAACTAGCACCGCGACCGGGGCGATCGCCGTCGCCCCGGTGAGCAACCGCACGCGCCGGCCCGGGCCGTGTTACCGGGCGTTGACCGACGACCGCACGGCGACTCTCGCCTTGGCGGCGGTCGCCGCCTCGCCGAGGATCTTCCGGTGGATCGCCGAGACCAGTGCGAGCTGTGCGAGTCCGACGGCGAGCACCGGCCACAGCAGGCCCGCAGCCACCGCCATCAGTCCGAGGTGGTCGGGCGCTGAGGCACCGGGCAGGCGAACCCATTCCGACAGCAGGAAGGTGGCCATGGCGACAGCAGCCGCGACGACGAGGTAGAGAACCACACCGGACAAGGCCGTCCCCTTTCGCTTCCCTGACGTACCCCTCCGACTGTACGAGCTAGGCCTCGTGAACAATTACTCGCGAAGCTGTCTTCATATTGGATTCATACGATCGCGCCCGCCCGTCCGATCAACGTCTGGACCCACGAACATCAGCGAATTGAGAACCGTTGCCGCGGACATGCGTTCAGCGGCTGCAACCATGGCGACCTCCTCTGAGATCTCACCTGTCACCCACGGTACGGGGGTGGACATGTGACGCCCGCCACCGACAGGCCACGGTTTGCTAACAACCGGATAACGTTCCCGCGCGGTTTATCCCAGGTGGCGCGGGGTCATGGGGCCAGGCCGAGAAGGCCCCCCACCGGTTCAGCTGCCGCCGACCCGGCGGCGATCACCGCGCGGTTGCGTTCGGCAACCGTGGCGACATCCACCTTCACCAGCCGCCGGTCGTAGGTCAGAAATCCGTTGACCTCATTTTCCACATCGGTCAACTGCGTGTAGATCGCCCCGGACAATCCGGTCTGGCGAACGATGTCCTCGAGATCTCGGCTGACCTGCACATATCGTTCGGTCAGCCGGGCCGGGCTGTCGACGATCTCGTAGGACTGCGGCCGGCCGGGCCACCGGTTGGCCGGGGTGACCAGCCCAAGGCCGCCGTATTCGCCGTTCACCCGAACCCGGTGCCCGCCTGCCGTGGGGCGCCCGGGACCGACGTAGGTGTGGTCGTCGTAGATGTCGCCGGCCCCGGTGTCCCCGCGGGATTTGCAGCAGTTGACCCCGCTGTTGGCATTGACCATCCGGGTGGGGTCGGCCGCCTTGACGGCCGCGGCGATTCGGGCTGTGTCGAATTCACCCCAGCCCTCGTTAAACGGCACCCAGCCGACGATCGAGGTGACGCTGCGGAGCTGGTCGACCATCGTGAGCAGTTCCCGCTCGAAATTGGTTTTCGCGGCGAGCACCGGCTCCGGTGCGGGACCCACCGGGACGGTGAGGGAGACATCCAGTGACGGCATGTCCTGCCACACCAGCAGGCCGAGTCTGTCGGTCCAGTAGTACCACCGGGCGGGTTCGACCTTGGCGTGCTTGCGCACGAAGTTCATCCCGAGTTCCTTGATCCGCTCGAGGTCGGATTTCAGTGCGTCGTCGGTGGGAGCGGTGTAGATGCCATCGGGCCAGTACCCCTGGTCCAGCGGGCCGTGCAGGAAGGTGATTTTGCCGTTGAGCGCGATTCGCGGTCTGCCCTGCGAATCCTCGACGGTGCCGATGGTCCGCAGTCCGGCGTAACCGGTGACCGTGTCGACCGCCTCTCCGGAACCTTTCACCAGGTTCACCTGGACGTCGTAGAGGAACGGATCCTCCGGGCTCCACAGCCGCGGGTTCGGGATCGGAAGCCGGATAGCGTGATCGGCGGCGCCGGACGAGACCGCCACCACCCGGCCACCAGGTTCGGAGACGAACACCAACACCCGTTCGTCGGCGGTGCCGGCGGCCCGCGGTGTGACGGTCAGCCCCGCCAGGTCCGTGCTGATGTCAAGCTTCGTCAGATGCGCCGCGCCGACCGGCTCGATCCACACGGTCTGCCAGATTCCGGATGCGCCCGTATAGAAAAGTCCCTCCGGCGTGCTGCGCTGTTTACCCACCGGGAACGGGCCCGCCTCGTGCCGGTCCTGCACTCGTACCGTGATCTCCTGGGCGCCGGTCCCCCGCAGCGCCGGGGTGATGTCGGCGCTGAAGCCGGTGAACCCGCCCTCATGCCGGGCCACCTGCTGCTTGTTGACCCACACGGTGGCGGTCTGGTCGGCCGCGCCGAAGTGCAGTAGCACCCGCTGCCCCCGCCAGTCGCTCGGGATGCGAAACAGCTTGCGGTACCACATCTGCTCGTCATGGCGGCCGATACCCGACAACGCAGACTCGACCGGAAAGGGAACCAGTATCTGTTCGGTGAAGGCCGCCAGCGGTGGGGGTGTGGTCAAGGTCGCCGAGCCCGACCGGCCCAGGTAGTTCCACAGACCGTTGAGATTGAGCCACTGGTTGCGCGCCATCTGTGGCCGTGGGTACTCGGGCAGGGCACTTGCCGGATCCACCTGATCGGTCCACGGCGTGGACAGGGGCGCCGGTTGCTGCCGCCACATCGCCACCGCGTTGGCGGGGGGTTCGGCGGGCATCATCACCGCGAGCAAGCCCATCAGCAACACCACGATGCGGGCGATCCGAGCCACCGAGTCACCTCCGAATTCAACCGGTCGGCGACGGCACAGTAGCCCGGTCCGGCGCTGTGCCGCGGCCGAAACGGGAAAGCGGTTGCCCTACCCGGTGACCGAACACCGGGCCGACGACTGTCAGCCGATGGGCGCCGTCGTCTCCCCGGCCAGGGCGACGAGCCTGGCCCGCACCAGTTCCGGGCGCTCGTCGATGATGAAGTGGCCGGCGTCGACCGGCTCGAAGGTGTAATCGTCGGCGTTGGCGGTTTCCGGTGAGGCCAGGGAGTAGTGCACGGCGAAGTCGTGCATGCCGAACAGGGCCCGGATCGGGACGGTGGCGCGTCGCCGCTCAGGACTGTTTGCCGCGGAGGGTAATTCGCGAAGGAGGAAGGTCCGGTAGGTATCGGTCGCCGCACGAGCGCACACCGGGTCGCGGAATCGGTCGGCGTAGATCTTGGCAGCGGTGGCGTCGACCCGGTGCGCTTTGGGGCCGAAACCGAAGATCACCCGCTCCAGATAGGGGGTGCGTTGCTGCAGGATCATGCCGGCGCTGGCCACGAACGGCTGGTAGGCCAGGAAACGCCAGAGATGCGGCAGGGTGGTGCGGGGCGTCTGCCACGGGTGGGCCATATTGCACACCAGGTAGCCGTCGAAGCGGTCGGGACTGGACAGCAGCATCCGGTAGGCCACGAAACCGCCCCAGTCATGAGCCACCAGCAGGGACCGATCCAGTCCGAGTGCATCCATCAGGGCAAGGACGTCCCCGGCGACATCCTCTTTGCCCCAGCGATGCGGCGGCGGGCCCGACCAGCCGTACCCGGGTAGATCGGGAGCGATGATGCGCAGTCCTGCGGGCGGGTTGGCCAACAGGTCGCGGTAGACCCAGTGGTGCTGAGGCCAGCCGTGCAGGGCGATCACCGCCCTGCCTTCGACCGGCCCCGCTTCGGTGACGTGAAAGCGCACCCCCCGCGCCTCGGCGAAGAAGCGGCGGACACCGGGGATGACCGGGGGTCCCCCGCGGATCGGAGTCGGTGCCACCACCGAACTATAGAAGAGCGAACCAAGCAGTCCTGATGGCGACCGGAGGAATCTGGCGGTCGTCCGCATTCGGGCACAACGAGTTTGAAGCCCAGGCCCGTCGGGTACCACCGCTGTGCGGTCGGTACCCCTGGGCCGGCCCCGTCGAACGACCCGAGGAGTTGATATGACCAATCTGCCCACACATCGCCACCGCGACCCGCGATCGTGGCTGAGCGAATTGTCCGACGCATTCACCGGATGGCCGTGGGCGGGTCCGCGCCCGATAGGCGCCGAGAACCAGTTGATCCGGCTGGAAGAGGAGGTCCAGGACGGCCACTACGTGGTCCGCGCTGAACTCCCGGGCATCGACCCGGCCAAGGATGTCGACATCACCGTCTGCGGCGGCCGATTGACGATCAAAGCAGAGCGCACTGAGAAGACCGAGACCAACGGCCGTTCGGAGTTCTCCTACGGCTCGTTCACCCGCACGATCTCACTGCCCTCCGGGGCAAACCCCGACGACATCACAGCCAACTACGACAAGGGCATCCTCACCGTGAACGTGGCGGTCCCCGAACAGACCACGCCACAGGTCAAGCACATTGCGGTACAGAACGCGACGGCCTGACGGAGGCGGGCCGGCTGCCTGGCACGAAGGACCGAAACGATGGAACTCCGATGTGCGGTATGTCGCCGAAAGGTGGCGGTAGGTGAGGTGCACGGCCAGGCACTGCGCAATTCCCTCATCGGGTGCCCCCAGTCGGACTCGAACCGACACTGGGCGGATTTTAAGTCCGCTGCCTCTGCCAATTGGGCTATGGGGGCCTGCCACGCTGGCACAGAAACCGTACCCGCCGCCCGAGGTTCCACGGGGCTGCGCCGATGTTGGCAAGCAGCCGCAATCATTGCCCCGGGCCGCGGCGAACCAACTGATCCGGTCTAGTCCCGCCCGCCGGACGGCGACTATGCTCGACTCTCAAGCCCGCGTGGGTGGGCCCGAAGGAGATGACCACAGAATGCGTACCACTGAGATCAAGCGCACCGGAACCTGCACC
>VERS01000203.1 GCA_018882545.1 Mycobacterium sp. | reverse complement strand
CCACCGCCCCACCGTCGGACGCCACGGTCTACGGGCTCTTCACCCCCGGTTACGTGCCCGCCACCGAAGTGCCCCACGTCGCGGTTCACCCCGATGGGACGAGGGTGCCCATCGCGCCGGCCGCCGAGACGCTGGAGTTGGCCGCCGCGGAGGAGCCCGCGCCGGCACACCCGCCGACCCCCGCGGGACTCACCCGGCGTCTGCCGTTGGGCACAGTCGCCGGCGCCCGTAGTGGCGACAAGGGCGGCAGCGCCAACATCGGCCTGTGGGTGCGCACCGATGCGCAATACCGCTGGCTGACCGACAACCTGACCGTCGACCGGCTGCGCCAACTCCTCCCGGAGGCAACAGGTCTGACCGTCACCCGCCATCTGCTGCCCGGTATCCGGGCGGTGAACTTCGTCATCGACGGCATCCTCGGCAGGGGCGTGGCCTACCAGGCCAGATTCGACCCGCAGGCCAAGGGACTGGGTGAGTGGCTGCGCAGCCGCCACGTCGAAATCCCGGAGGAGATTCTCCCGGAGGAGGCTGTTCAGTGAGCATCTGGACCACTCCCGAGCGGCAGCTACTGCGGAAATCGGTGCGCACCTTCGCCGAGCGGGAGATCCTGCCGAACATCGACGAGTGGGAGCGGGTCGGCGAACTGCCCCGCGAACTCAGCCGCGCGGCCGCCGCGGCCGGCCTGCTCGGTGTGGGTTTCCCCGAGGCGGTCGGCGGTGCCGGCGGCGACGCGGCCGACACCGCGATCATCTGCGAGGAGCTCCACGAGGCCGGCACCCCCGGCGGGGTGTTTGCATCCCTGTTCACCGTCGGGATCGCCGTACCCCACATGATCGCCACCGGCGACGCGCGGCTGATCGGGAAGTACGTCAAGCCGACGCTGGGCGGGGAGATGATCGGTTCGCTGGCCATCACCGAACCGGGCGGCGGTTCTGACGTCGGGCACCTACGCACGACGGCAGTGCGCGACGGTGACGTCTACGTGGTCAACGGGTCCAAGACCTACATCACCTCGGCGGTGCGCGGCGACTACGTGGTGGCTGCGGTCCGCACCGGCGGTCCCGGCGCGGCCGGGATCTCCCTGCTGGTCATCGAGAAGGGCACACCGGGCTTCGCGGTGAGCCGCAAACTGGCCAAGATGGGCTGGCGTTCCTCCGACACCGCCGAGCTGTCCTTCGCCGACGTGCGGGTGCCGGTGGAAAACCTGGTGGGCGTGGAGAACACCGGCTTCCTGCAGATCGCGCAGGCCTTCGTGGCCGAACGCATCGGGCTTGCCGTGCAGGCCTACTCCAGCGCGCAGCGGTGTCTGGACATCACCGTGCGGTGGTGTCGCGACCGGGAGACGTTCGGCAAGCCCCTGATCGCCCGGCAGGGTGTGCAGAACACGTTGGCCGAGATGGCCCGGCGCATCGACGTGGCCCGGGTGTACTGCCGCCACGTCGTCGAGCGGCAGCTCGCCGGTGATCAGGATCTGATCGCCCCGGTGTGCTTCGCCAAGAACACCGCGGTCGAAGCCGGGGAGTGGGTGGCGAATCAGGCCGTCCAGCTGTTCGGGGGCATGGGTTACATGGCCGAATCGGAGGTCGAACGCCAGTACCGGGACATGCGCATCCTGGGTATCGGCGGCGGTACCACCGAGATCATGACCGGGCTGGCCGCCAAGACCCTGGGCTATCAGCCGTGAGCACCCTCCGGACCGCGGTCGACACCGCCGCACCCGCCTACACCGAGGCGACCGAGGCGATGCTGGCCAAACTCGCCGAGCTCGACACCGAACTGGACCGGGCGCTCGCCGGCGGTGGGCCGAAATACGTGGAGCGTCATCACGGCCGGGGCAAGCTGACCGCGCGCGAGCGCATCGAATTGCTGGTCGATCCGGATTCGCCGCTCCTGGAACTCTGTCCGCTGGCCGGCTACGGAACCGAGTTCCAGGTGGGGGCCAGCCTGGTCATCGGTATCGGCGTGGTGAAGGGCACCGAATGCATGCTCGTGGCCCACGACCCCACCGTCAAGGGCGGCACCTCCAACCCCTGGACATTGAAGAAAGTGTTGCGGGCCAACCAGATTGCGCTGGAGAACCGGTTGCCGCTCATTTCGCTCGTGGAGTCCGGCGGTGCGGACCTACCCACCCAGAAGGAGATCTTCATTCCGGGCGGCCGGATGTTCCGCGACCTCACCCGCCTCTCGGCGGCCGGAATCCCCACCATCGCCCTGGTTTTCGGCAACTCCACCGCCGGTGGCGCTTACGTGCCTGGGATGTCCGATCATGTGGTCATGATCAGGGAACGCTCCAAGGTGTTCCTGGCCGGGCCGCCGTTGGTCAAGATGGCCACCGGGGAGGAGTCCGACGACGAGTCCCTGGGCGGGGCGGAGATGCACGCCCGGATTTCCGGATTGGCCGACTACTTCGCCACCGACGAACTCGACGCGATCCGGATCGGACGCCGGATCGTGGCAAGGCTGAACTGGACCAAGCAGGGCCCCACCCCGGGTGAATTCGGCGAACCACTGGCCGACGCCCAAGAGCTGCTCGGCATCGTGCCGGCCGACTTGCGTGTCCCGTTCGACCCGCGGGAGGTGATCGCCCGCGTCGTCGACGACTCCGACTTCGATGAGTTCAAGCCGTTGTACGGGGCTTCTCTGGTCACCGGTTGGGCCGGTGTTCACGGCTACCCGGTGGGCGTCCTGGCCAACGCCCGGGGGGTGCTGTTCAGCGAGGAATCCCAGAAGGCGACCCAGTTCATCCAGCTGGCCAACCAGTCCAACACCCCGCTGCTGTTCCTGCACAACACCACCGGCTACATGGTCGGCAAGGCCTACGAGGAAGGCGGGATGATCAAGCACGGCGCGATGATGATCAACGCCGTGTCCAACTCGGCCGTCCCGCACATATCCCTGCTCATCGGCGCCTCCTACGGCGCCGGTCACTACGGGATGTGTGGCCGCGCCTACGATCCCCGGTTCCTGTTCGCCTGGCCCAGCGCCAAGTCCGCGGTGATGGGTGGGGCGCAACTGGCCGGCGTGCTGTCCATCGTCAACAGGGCCGCCGCCCAGGCTCGCGGGCAGTCCGTCGACGAGCACGCCGACGCCGCCCTGCGCGCCGCGGTCGAGGCCCAGATCGAGGCGGAGTCACTGCCGATGTTCCTGTCCGGTCGGCTCTACGACGACGGGGTGATCGATCCCCGCGACACCCGAACCGTCCTGGGGATGTGCCTGTCGGCCATCGCCAACGGCCCAGTCAAGGGGACGTCGAACTTCGGCGTCTTCCGGATGTGATGACGAGCGTGGGCACGACCGGGCAAGGTCGACCCCGATGACCATCGACAGGGTCCTGGTCGCCAACCGGGGCGAGATCGCCCGGCGGGTGTTCGCCACCTGCCGACGCCTGGGCATCGGTACGGTCGCGGTCTATACCGAACACGACGTCGACTCCCCGCACGTCACCGAGGCCGACGCCCGAGTCTGTGTCGACAGCTATCTGGATGCCGAGGCACTGGTGGCCGCGGCCCGCGCGGCCGGCGCGGACGCCGTCCATCCGGGGTACGGATTCCTCTCGGAGAACCCGGGTTTCGCGCTCGCCGTGGTTGATGCGGGCCTGACGTGGATCGGACCGCCCGCGGCTGCGGTCACCGCCATGGGGTCCAAGATCGCGGCCAAGAAGATCATGTCGGCGGCCGGGGTTCCGACGCTGGCCGAACTCGACCCGGCCGCGGTCCGGGCCGACGAACTGCCGGTTCTGGTCAAAGCGTCCGCCGGCGGCGGCGGTCGCGGTATGCGGGTGGTGCACCTGCTGGGCGACCTGCCGGTACAGGTGCGCGCCGCGCGCCGGGAGGCCGAGTCGGCATTCGGGGATCCGACGGTGTTCTGCGAGCGCTACCTTCCGCGGGGGCGCCATGTCGAGGTGCAGGTACTGGCCGACCGGCACGGCACGGTGTGGGCGGTCGGTGAGCGGGAGTGCTCGATCCAGCGCCGGCACCAGAAGATCATCGAGGAGGCTCCGTCCCCGCTCGTCGAGCGCGTGCCGGGCATGCGGGAGCGGCTGTTCGAAGCCGCGCGGGTGGCGGCCGGGGCGATCGGGTACTGCGGCGCCGGGACGGTGGAGTTTCTGGCCGATGACGCCGGGGACTTCTTCTTCCTGGAGATGAACACCCGACTGCAGGTGGAGCACCCGGTGACGGAACTGACCACTGGCCTTGACCTGGTGGAGTGGCAACTGGCCGTCGCTGACGGCGAGGCGCTGAGCGCCCAACCCCCCGCTGCCGCCGGTCATTCCATCGAAGCCCGGCTCTACGCCGAGGACCCGGCGCGGGACTGGCAGCCGCAGGCCGGGCGGATCCATCACTTTGCCGTTCCGGGCGTGGCCAGCCGGTTCGGACCGCTGAGCGGTACCGGTATCCGGCTGGACTCCGGGATCCACGACGGTTCGGTCGTCTCGATCTACTACGACCCGATGCTGGCCAAGGTCATCGCCCGCGCACCGACCCGGGTCCGCGCAGCCCGGGTGCTGGCCGACGCGCTGGCCCGCACCCGGCTGCACGGGCCGCCGACCAACCGCGAGCTGTTGGTCAACGTCCTTCGCCATCCGGCGTTTGTGGCCGGTGAGACCGACACCGCGTTCTTCGACACCCACGGACTGCAGATCATGGCTGCCGGGCTGGCCGACGACCGTGCGGTGCGACTCTCCGCGCTGGCCGCCGCGCTGGCCGAGGCCGCCGCCAACCGCGCCGCTGCGCCGGTACTGGGCTCGCTGCCGGGAGGCTGGCGCAACGTCGTGTCGGCCAATCAGCTCAAGTGCTACCGCGACACCGCCGGCGCCGAACACCGCGTCGACTACCGGTTCACCCGCACCGGCGTGCACCTGCCCGACGACCCCGGAGTCGACCTGGTCTCGGCGACCCCCGCGGAGGTCGTGCTGGCGCACGGCGGTGTCGGCACGGCCTTCGCCGTCAGCCGCTACGGCGACCAGGTTTACATCGACTCCCCGCTGGGGCCGGTCGCCTTCAGCGCCGTCCCCCGTTTCCCGCAGGCGGGCACGGTGACCGACAAAGGCTCGCTGGTCGCGCCGATGCCCGGATCGGTGATCCGGTTGGGCGCCGGACTGGGGGATACCGTCACCGCGGGTCAGCCGCTGGTGTGGCTGGAAGCGATGAAAATGGAGCACACCATCACCGCACC
>VERS01000202.1 GCA_018882545.1 Mycobacterium sp. | reverse complement strand
CCCCCCCCCACCGCCACCCCCAACGCTCCCACCCGACCCACAACCCGCGCCGACCCCGACACCACCGACCCCGACCCACCACCCACACGCCCCACCACAATCGGACGCACCCGATCAGCCCGATCCACCTGCGGCCCAACCACACCCGACACCGACACCGACGACACCGACGAGGACACACCAGCCATGACACTCAACCCCTGCACCAGACCCGAGACGCCCGCGGATGCGACGCGCCGTAGACGCAGTATCGACCCCACGGCAACGAAAAATCAGGAATTCACGGAACTTTTTGCCTGGTGTTTGCGGAAGCATCACTTCGGTCCAGCAGAAATTTTACGATCGCAATGACCAACCCGTTGCTTGTTTATCTCGAACGGGCGACCCGACCGCCCATGAACAGGTTTTTCCCGCCGGCCCCGACAGCGCAGGGCCGGGGTACACCACCAAAGAACGCCAGATCGCCCCACCGCAAGGCAAGAAAAAATTCCCCGGGAAAATCACCACCACACGCCGGTCTACGGTCTTAATCAGGAGCAAGATGGCGCCTGGGAAGCAAGGAGCGCGCAACGTGGAACTGGCCTGGTCGGCGAAGGACCGACAATTCCGCGATGAGGTGCGGGCCTTTCTGGACGAAAACCTCACCGAGGACCTGCGCCAGGCCGGGCGGTTGATGACCAGCGTGTACGCCGACCACGAGGCCTCGATGGCCTGGCAGGCGATCCTGCATGAGCGGGGCTGGGCGGCGCCGGCCTGGCCGCCGGAGTACGGCGGCTGCGACTGGACGCTGACCCAGCACTACATTTTCAGCAGGGAGTCCACCCTGGCCGGCGCGCCGCCGTTGTCCCCCATGGGAATTCACATGGTCGCTCACGCCATCATCGCCTTCGGAACGCCTGACCAGAAGGACTACTTCCTGCCGCGCATCCTGACCGGGGAGGTGTTCTTCTGTCAGGGCTACTCCGAACCCGAGGCCGGTTCGGACCTGGCGTCGCTGGCAATGGCCGCCGTCGACGACGGCGACGAACTGGTGTGCACCGGAAGCAAGATCTGGACCACCCACGCCCTGGCGGCCAACTGGATTTTCGCACTCGTGCGCACGTCCCGGGGTGAGCGCAAACAGCAGGGCATCACCTTCCTGCTCATCGACATGACCTCCCCCGGCATCCAGATCCGGCCGCTGGTGATGACCTCCGGGGAGGAGATCCAGACGCAAATCTTCTTCGACTCGGTGCGGGTGCCGAAGGCGAACGTAATCGGCGAGATCGATGACGGCTGGACGGTGGCCAAGTACCTGTTGGAGTTCGAACGCGGCGGCAGCGCCGCCGCGCCGGCCCTGCAGGTGATGGCGGCATCCATCGCCGAGGAGGCCCAGCGACAACCCGGGCCGGACGGCGCCGTGCTGCTGGACGATCCGGCGTTCGCGGCCAAACTCGCCGACGTCCGGATCCGCACCGAGGTGCTGGAGATCCTCGAGTACCGGGTGCTGGCCACAGTGGCCGAGGGCCGCAACCCCGGGGCCGCCTCGTCGATGCTGAAGATCCTGTCCACCGAACTGAGCCAGGCGATCACCGAACTGGCGATGGAGGCGGCCGGCCCGCGGCGCCGGGCCTACCAACCGCACGCCGGCCGGCCCGGCGGCCCGATCGCCGGCTACCAGCCGCCCGACGACGGCTACGTCAGCGGCCGACCGTGGCAGGCGGTTGCCCCGCTGCGTTACCTCAACGACCGCGCCGGTTCAATCTATGCCGGCAGCAACGAGATTCAGCGAAACATCCTGGCCAAAGCGACGCTGGGACTGTAGCGGCCATGCACGTCAACCTCGCCCCCGGTTACCTCTCCCCCGAACAGGAAATGCTGCGCGACGGCCTGGCCAAGTTCCTGGCCGCCCGCTACGACCTTCAGACCAGTCGCGCCGCGGCCAAGACCGGCGTCGGTTGGCAACCGGAGATCTGGCGGGGCTTCGCGCAGGAACTGGGCATCCTCGGGGCCGCTCTGCCGGAGTCGGGCGGCAACTCGGGCCGCGGTGCGGTCGAGGCGATGCTGATCGCCGAGGAACTCGGGCGCGCACTGGTGATCGAACCGTTCGTCGACACCGTCGTGGTGGCCGGCGGGATCCTGCACCGGGCCGGCCGGGATGCTGCGGCGGTCCTGGAAGGCATCGCTGCCGGGACGGCGGTGGTGGCACTGGCGGCCGGTGAGAGTGCTGATGACTGGGAGTCGTTGTCCACCAGGGCCGTTGAGTCGGGCGACGGGTGGGTGCTCACCGGTTCGAAGTCGGTGGTGATGTCGGCGCCGATCGCCACCCACCTGCTTATCGCCGCCCGCACCGACGTCGGTAACGCCGAACCCGTTGAGCAGCAGACGATTTCACTGTTCCTGACAGCGTTCGACGCCGCCGCGCCCCCGACGGGGATGAGCGTGCACACCTACCGCACCATCGACGACCGCCGGGCCGCCGACCTGGTGCTCGACGGAGTGCGACTGCCCGCCGACGCCCTGCTGGAGCGGCATGCCTGGCCGTCGCTGGACCGTGCCCGCGACGAGGGCGCGGCGGCGGTGTGCGCCGAGGCCGTCGGCGCCATGCGCAGGGTTCTCGCCGATACCGTGGACTACTGCAAACAGCGCCAGCAGTTCGGCGCCCCGATCGGCAGTTTTCAGGTGCTCCAGCACCGCATGGTGGACATGTATCTGGAGCTCGAGCAGGCCGTGTCGGCGGTCTACCTGGCGGTGCTCAACCTGGATGCCGAGGAGCGCATCCGGGCCAGGGCGGTGTCGGCGGCCAAGGCCACCGTCGGCCGGGCGGCGCGGTTCATCGGCCAGAGCGCGGTCCAACTGCACGGCGGGATGGGGATGACCGAGGAACTGGCCGTCGGGCATTACTTCAAGCGGCTGACCGCCCTGCAGTACGAGTTCGGGCCCACCGACTTCCACCGGACCCGCTACGCCCGGCTGACCCGGTAGGGCTCAGGGGGTGGCCAACTGCTCGGCGACCGCCCGGATCGGCACCAGGTTGCCGCCGGAGCGGGTGGCGAACGGGTAGGCCAGCGCCAGCACCGTCGTGATGGACACCGCCGGGATCAGACACCAGACCAGGATCAGCGAGGGCCGACGGTAGATCACCGTGGAGATTCCCATCAGGACCGATGTCAGCACCCCGACGACCAGCAGCAGTCCGGCCAGCGGCCGGGGCAGGGCGCGGTTGGCCACCACCGCCACCGCCGCCGAGGAGGTGCTGAGGGTCGAGGCCGCGGCGGTCAGCGCGGCAGCCTGCCGGTCGGGGGTCCCGGGGGCGTAGGCGTAGGCGTGCAGGGCGTTCTCGAAGACATCCAGGGGGGCGGCCGACGGCATGATGCCGATCCGTCCGGTGCGCAGCACGTCGTCGTCCTGGGTGGCCGCCGTCGTCGCGAAGGCCCGCAGTTTGTCCAACAGTGCAGCAGATGCGGTCCGGTCGGTGATGTTGTTCAGCTCCCAGGCCATCTGGTGTACGGCGGTCGCCTGTTGCTCGACGGCATTCTGCGCGGCCGTCACCGCCCCCCAGCAGATCGAGATCGCGAAGCCGACGAAGAAGGCGAAGGTGGCCGCCACCCCGGTCAGCAGGTTGCTGGCCTGTTCGGCCAACGCCTCCCGGGCTTCGGCGTCGCGCCGGCGGAGCACAGCCTTGCGGGCGGTGGTGGTCACCAGCCAGAAGAACAGAGTCATCAGAGCGGCGATCGCCCACAGCGGAAGCGCGACGATGAGGTCCCTCACGTTGGGCAAACTAGCAGGAAATGAGGCCGCCGTAGGTGAGCCGGGGAACCCCGCCTGCCCGGCCGGGCGTTGAATGGACGTCACCGCATGAACGTCACCGCGTGGACACACACCGGACGGGACAGGAGCAGTCATGCTGAACAAGATCACCGAGACGCTGGGTCAGGTCGCCGAGGGGGCCGGCACTATCGTCGGGATTCGGCACGGGACCGAGGAGCCGGCGTTCACGGTGGAGCGACGGATCGGCAGCGCCGGCGGGGAGGTCGAGATCCGCCGTTACGGCCCCCGGATCGCCGCCGAGACGACCATCGACGCCGACGAGGAGGCGGCCCGCAACGAGGGATTCCGGCGGCTGGCGCGCTACATCTTCGGCGGGAACCGGGGCAGCACCAAGATCGCCATGACCGCCCCGGTTGTCCAGGAGAAGGGCCAGAAGATCGCGATGACCGCCCCGGTCGCGGCCCAACGCGGCGGCACCGGCCAGTGGGTGATCCGGTTCTTCATGCCCTCCGAACACACCCTGGACACCCTGCCGGCCCCCAACGACGAGCGGGTCCACCTGATCACGGTTCCCGGTGAGCGGGTCGCCGTGCTGCGGTTCTCCGGCATCGCCAGTTCGTCGGCGGTCGCCGCACGCACCGAGGAACTGCTCAAGACGTTGCGCGACAACGATATTCAGCCCGTCGGTGAGCCGCTGACCTGGTTCTACGACCCGCCGTGGACGATTCCGTTCCGGCGCCGCAACGAGGTCGCCGTCAGCCTCGGGTCTGGCTAGATGGTTCGGCTAGGGGGCGGGCGCGGCCGGGAGCGGAGCCGGTGCGGGCTCGACGGCCGAGGCATCGGGCGCCGGCGCGGCACCTGAGTTTTCGGCCGGCACCGCCGGTGCGTCCGGCGCGGCGGCGGGCGCCTCGGGGGCGAGGACCGGTGCCGCGGGCTGGGCTTCGGGAAGGGCCGCCGGGGGCAGCGGGTCGAGGTTGACCGGAACGCTCTGGGCCATGAGTTGCTCATTGACCGGGCGCTGCGCGAGCAGCATCAGCGCGTCGCTGGCGGTGATGTCATCTTTTGCCCGCAGTACGTTCCACATGTCGCGCAGGTAGTCGATTCGGCTGGTCGGCGGTGCCTGCTGGGTGGTGCCCGGCGGCAGGCTGTCCGGGCTGGGCAGGTGCGAGGCGCCGTCGGGCGGGGCCAGCGCCGCCGGCGCGGGATCGGTTCCGGCCGCGGGCACCGGGCCCGGGGCGGGCCCCAGCGGCGCGGCCGGAGTTGCCGGCACGCCCGGCGCTGCCGCGAGGACGTCGACAGGCACCGGGGCCGGGGCTGCCACCGGCAGCGGCAGCGGCGGCGCGGGCTCGGGGAGCACCGGGTCGGCGGCCGCGACCGGCGCGACCAACACCGTCAGGCCCACGCCGAGGGCGCCCACCGCCACCCGGAC
>VERS01000201.1 GCA_018882545.1 Mycobacterium sp. | reverse complement strand
GATCTGCACCCCACACCCGCTGTGAGATCAGCAGGCACGGCGCATGAATGGACAGCACGGGCATCTGGTAGCGGTTGGACAGTTTGGCTATCGCCCCGATGTCCTGGCTGACCGGCTCGGCCCACACCATCAATTCGACGCCGTCGTAGCCCAATTCCGCCGCGCACTCGAAGGCGGCCTCAGTCTTGAGGGGATAGACCGAAGCCGTCGACAGGCCGACTTTGATGGCTGGGCGCACGCGTCAGGTCGACTGCAGCGCCAGGGGACCCAACGTCACCAGCAGGCCGACGGCGACCGCGGTCAGGGTGCTGACGATGTCCTCCGTCTTGCGCACGAGCCGCACAGCGGCAGCCAGAGTCAGCACGACGAGCATCGAAAGTACCAGTGCAACAAGATTGTTCCACCGCCAGAGCTGATCGAAGCCGATGAACAGCCCAGCCCCGAAAGCCACTGCCAGCAGAGACTGCAGCACTGCCACCGCGCTGCCCCAGAGCGTGCCGAGCGCTCCGCGCGGAGGGCCGGCCACAGCCCCGGCGGCCGTCGCGTCGGGGCCGTCTTCGTACTCCGGGTACTCCCCGGACGCGGCGGACTCGCCGGGCTCCTGCTGGTATTCGACGTATTCGGCGACGACCCCGCGCCGGGCCAGATCGTCGGCCACCGTACCGCCCGAGAACAGAGTGTCCGTCGAGGCGCGCAGATAGGACCGCAACTCCTCGACCTCGCCGACCTGAGGGTCGACGAGGTCGGCGATGTTGACCGATTCGTCGACAGGGTCATAGGCCATCTGCTCGGCTCCCGAGGAGCGGCGCACCGGTCGCGGGTCATGGCTGCGCTCGGGCCCGCGGCGGCGGCGCGGCAGCGGGCTGCTGGCCAGCGGGGGGGCTGCGGCGACCACCGGTGTCGGATCACGCGGATCTTCCGTGGCGACCGGGGTGTTGTAGACCACGGTGGTTTCGGTGTGCTCAACGGCACCGTCATACTGCACCGCTGCGTGCACCTCCGGATAGGCCTCCGTCGTTGAGGTGACCCCAGAGTCCGAAGCACCGGACTCCTCGTAGACCGGCTCCTGGTAAGCCTGTTCTTCCGGCTCTTCGTAGACCGGCTCCGCGTAGACCGGCTCCGCGTCGACCGGCTCCGCGTCGACCGATTCCGCGTCGACCGATTCCGCGTCGACCGATTCTTCGTGGGCCGATTCTTCGTCGACCGATTCTTCGTCGACCGATTCTTCGTCGACCGATTCTTCGTCGACCGGCTCCGCGTCGACCGACCCGGCGCGCACCACCGGAATCTCACCGGTCAGTTCGGCAACAGACACCCCGTCACTGTTCCGGCGCCGGCGCCGGCGCCGGCCGCCCACCGGCGGAGAACCGATCCGCTCGTTGCGGGCCAGCAACTCGGCGACCGAGACCGGCCGCGTGTTGTCCTCTGGTGCGCTCATCTGCCTTGCCTCTCAATCGGCCTGCGCCGCCTGCACCAGTGCGGTCCCGTCGGCCTCACTGTCCAGGCGGCGCAGAATGATGCCCTCGCGCAGCGCCCACGGGCAGATCTGCACTGCGTCCAACGACAGTGCTCGCATACTCGCCTCCGCCACCAGAGCACCGGCCACGATCTGAGGGGCCCGCTCGGCGCTGACCCCCTCCAGATCGGCACGGTCTGCAGTGGTCATCCTAGAGATGAATGCAATCAGCTGCCGCAGGCCGTTGGCGGTCAGTACTCTCTTGGCCCGCGGACCGGCCGCCGACGGGGCCGCCCCGGTGAGCCGAGCCAGCGATCGGAAGGTCTTGGAGGTGCCGACCGCCAGGTCGGGCCGGCCCGCGTCGAGCATCGTCTGGCCGGCCTCGGCCAGCTCACTGTGCAACCAGTCCCGCAGCATCGCCACCCGCCGTCGGCCGGGAGGATCGCCGGGCAGCCACTCGCGGGTCAGCCGACCCGCGCCGAGCGGGAGGGTGAGCGCGACGTCGGGTTCCTCGTCGACCCCGGAGGACAACTCCAGCGATCCTCCGCCGATATCCACGTCGATGATCCGCCCGGCGCTCCAGCCGAACCAGCGCCGTACCGCCAGGAAGGTCAGCCGGGCCTCGTCGACCCCGGTCAGCACCTGGAGATCGACGCCCGTCTCGGTGCGCACCCGGACCAGCAGATCGTCACAGTTCGCCGCATCGCGCACCGCCGAGGTCGCGAAGGCCATCACGTCCGTACAGCCCGAACTGCGGGCGATCTTGGAGAATTCACCGACCGTCGAGACCAACTTCTCGGCGCCGCGCCGGGTGAGCCGGCCGGACTCGTCGATCGACTCGGCCAGCCGCAGCGGCTCCTTGGTCGAGCTCATCGGCGTGGGGTGCCCGCCACGGTGGGCATCGACCACCAGCAAGTGAACTGTGTTGCTGCCCACGTCGAGCACGCCCAATCGCACGAGCTACAACCTAGCGGGCGGGGGCACCCGGTGTGGTCTACCGTTGGACTCCGTGACACGCAGGCACCCTGGCGAGGTGGATCTGGACTTTCCCCGCGAGTGGGTGGAGTTCTACGACCCTGCCAATCCGGAGCATCTGATCGCCGCGGACCTGACCTGGCTGCTGTCCCGCTGGACGTGCGTCTACGGCACCCCGGCATGCCAGGGAACCGTTGCGGGCCGACCCGACGACGGGTGCTGTTCGCACGGGGCGTTTCTGTCCGATGACGACGACCGCGCCAACCTCGACGACGCCGTCCAGAAACTGACCGACTCCGATTGGCAGTTCCGCGACAAAGGCCTGGGCCCCAAGGGCTACCTCGAGATGGACACCTACGAGGACAAGCCGAACCTGCGGACCCGGAAGTACAAAGGCGCCTGCATCTTTCTGAACCGCCCCGGCTTTCGCGGCGGCATCGGCTGCGCGCTGCACAGCAAGGCACTCAAACTCGGCGTCGAGCCGATGACGATGAAGCCCGAGGTCTGCTGGCAGCTTCCGATCCGGCGCTCCCAGGAGTGGGTGACCCGGCCGGACGGCAGCGAGATCCTCAAGACCACCATCACCGAATACGACCGGCGCGGCTGGGGGGAGGGCGGCGAGGACCTGCACTGGTACTGCACCGGGGATCCAGCCGCCCACGTCGGGAAGAAGCCGGTGTGGCAGTCCAGCGCCGCCGAACTGACCGAGTTGCTCGGCGAGAAGGCGTACGCGGAGCTCGCCGCCATGTGCAAACGGCGCGGAGGATTCCCGCTGATCGCCGTTCACCCGGCAACCGGCGCCGCGCAGGCCCGCGGTGCCCGGCCGGCCGGTTCGGCTACTGTTCGCTGATATTTCGACAGGGATTTGCGAGGTGTTGTCATGGGCGCAGCAGCGTTTGTCGGTCGGGTAGGTGGTCTGGCGATCGCCCTGGGGGTCGGGGTCATGGCCGGCATTCCGGTGGCCGCCGCCGACGGTGGATCCGGCGGGCCGTCGACCGACGCCAGCGCGGCGTCGACCGACACGCCGAGGGCTACCGGCCGGAATACCGGACGTCAAACCCGGCCCGACCGTGACGCCAGGCGGTCCGACCAACGCCCCGGTGACAGACGATCTCCCGCCGGGGCGCCCCCCTCGGCAACGACCCCGCCGGAACGGCCGGCCGAACCGGCCGCGGCCGTCGTCGTCCCCGAGGCAAAGCCGGTGGCCGTGGCCCAGGACCAGGACCAGGACCAGGGCCGAGCCGAGGCCCCAGCCGGCGCCGCCGCGGTTGCCGTCACCGAGCCCGACCAACCGGCGCAAGCCGATGCCGCTGCGCATGTCCCCGCCCCCCTAGCGATGGTCACACCCTCGCAGGTTCCTTCCGCCGCACCGCCGGCCGCCGAACCCGCGGAAGTGACCGCGCTCGCGACCGCATCCCAGGGCGGACTGCTCGACCCGCGGGCCGGCGGTGTGCCCGGCGGCACCGGCGAGTCGCCCCTGAGTTGGGCCACCCTCGCCTTCGCCCGCAGACAGATCGGGAACACCGCCAGCGCCACCGCTGCAACGGCCGGAATCACCGTCAACCCCGACGTGGTGTGGAGCGACGGCGTGCTGGTGGGCAGCCTCGACGCCACCAGCGGCCGCGACCTGCCGCTGACCTACGCGGTTGTGGACCGCCCCAGCCTGGGCGGCAAGCTCACCTGGGAACCACGTCCGACGGGCGGCGCACCGACGGGCCGGTTCGCCTACCTGCCGGACATGTCCACGCTGACGAACCCGGGACAAAGCGAGTCGTTTGCGGTTCTGGTGGCCGAGGAGACCGCCTTCGACACGTTCATCAAGGGCATCCCACTCATCGGGGCCCTGTTCGATCCCCTGCTCAAAACGCTGCACCAGGTGCCATTCCTGAGTTCATTGCTGGCGCCGATCATCGGCAGCGCACTGGTGGTCGATTTCACCGAGAGCGCCGCGACGCTGGCGGCCGGCCGCCCGGTGGCCTTCACCCACCTGATGCGCTCCTTCGACGACACCCCGATCAGCGTGAACTACTTCCCGGCCACCAACGTCGCGACCGGCGAAACAAGTTCGGCACCAACCATTCTCAACGGACCGGAGCTGGGCTTCCCGGGCAACACCGACCCGTTCTCAGAATGGGACACCAGCCTGGTCAACATCGTGCCGGGCATCAACCCGCTGCGAACCGACGCCAGCCCCTTCGCGGGTGGGTATAGCGGGGGCGGCGGCTACAACGTCATCACCTGGGATCCGCGCGGGGAGTACGCCTCCGGTGGCCGAATGCAGCTGGACAACCCCAATTTCGAAGGTCGCGACGTCTCGGCCATCATCACCTGGGCGACCAGCGCGGCCAACGTCGCGCGCAGCCAGGTCGCCACCGACCCGTCCGGGGATCCGTTCATCGGGATGGTCGGCGGTTCCTACGGCGGCGGTATCCAGCTCGCCGTCGCTGGCACCCCGGACAAGCGGGTCGACGCGATCGTGCCGTCCATCGCCTGGAACACCCTCAACGAGTCGCTCTATCTCAACAACACCTTCAAGACCACCATCGGTTCGGAACTGCTGCTGGCCCTGGCGGTCACCGGGGCTCGGATCAACAACCAGATCTATGCCGGGATCCTCAGCGGGTCGCTGCTGGGGTTCCTCAGCAGCGACTCCCAAGCGCTGCTGACCAATGCCGGACCCGGCCTACTGGTCAAGAACATCCAAGCCCCGACCCTGTTCATCCAGGGGATTCCCGACATCCTGTTCGAACT
>VERS01000200.1 GCA_018882545.1 Mycobacterium sp. | reverse complement strand
CTCCCGGACAATCATCGCGGTGATCAGGCGCGCTTCGACACCCCGGCGCAGGGTGGCCAGCGTCGACGGGGTGGCCATGATCGTGTAGCCGACACCGGAGGCCTCGATCACCGCATGGTCAAGAGCGATCTCCAGAACCTCACCACGCACGGAGGCGATCATGCCCGGGCCGCCTTCAGGCGAGCCCGGTAGGCGCGGCGCTGCTCGGCGGCCAGTTTTTCGGCTTCGGCCATCCGGTCGATCATCGGTGCGCGCCAGCAGTGGCAGATCGCCAGTGCCAACGCGTCGGCGGCATCGGCGGGGGTCGGTTTCTGTTGCAGCGCAAGGATTCTGGTGACCATCGTGGTCACCTGGGACTTGTCGGCCCGGCCGTTGCCGGTCACAGCGGCCTTGACCTCACTGGGGGTGTGGAAGTGGACGTCGATGTGCCGCCGGGCCGCGGCCAGGGCGATGACTCCGCCGGCCTGCGCGGTGCCCATCGCGGTGTTGGCGTTGGAGTTGGCGAACACCCGCTCGATCGCGATGACGTCCGGCAGGTGGGTGTCCATCCAGTGCTCGACGGTGTCGCTGATGGTCATCAGCCGGCGGGCCAGCGGCTCGTCCGACGGCGTCCGCACCACATCGACATCCAGGGCGATCACCTGCCGGCCGCCCCGGCTTTCGATCACCGACAGGCCGCAGCGGGTCAACCCCGGATCCACGCCCATCACCCGCACTCGGTTCCCTTTCCGCGCCCAACCGCCTACGAACAGCTGTTCGATACTGTAACGGGGATCGGCGACATTCCCGTGCACAGACACACCCGGGCTGCCGGCTCAGTGACCGCCGTAGTCGAGGTCCTCGGCGATGTCCTCGAAGTGTCCGGACCGTCTGGCCACCGAACGCCTGGCCAGCGGCCAGCAGACGATGAGCACCGCCACCGAGATCAGGCTCGTCCACACCTGGACCCGCCCCGTCTCCTCGAGCAGCATCACCGCGAGGACACCGACGACCGCGGCGATCACCAGGATCGCCAGCCAGGGGTGCAGCCACATCTTCAATTTGAGCTCAGCCGTCTGCTCGGCGGTCATCTTGTCGCGCAGTCGCATCTGGGTCAGCGCGATGAACGCGTATACGAACAGCGCCACCAGGCCCGCGGAGTTCATGATGAAGTCGAATATCCCGGTGGCGGGCGCCGCGTAGTTGACTGCAACGGCCAGGTAGCCGCCCAACGTGGATGCCAGCACGGCCACGACGGGCACGCCGCGGGTGCGCGTCGCGACGATGCGGGGGGCGAACCCGTCGTCGGCCAGGGCGGCGAACATGCGCGCCGCCGAGTACAGGCCGGAGTTCAGCACCGAGCAGACGGCGGTGAGGATGACCGCCGTCATGAACGCCTTCGCGCCGGGCAGTCCGAACAGCTGGAAGATGTAGGCGAACGGCGCGATCTCCTTGGGGTCAGGCAACTGGTTCCAGGGCACGACGGTGGCGATGATCAGCACGCCGCCGACGAAGAACAACAGGATCCGCCAGATCACCGTGCTGGTGGCCTGCCGCACGCCCTTGGCCGGATCCACCGATTCCGCCGCGGCCATCACCGCGATCTCGGTGCCGAAGTAGGAGAAGATGACCAGCGCCACACCGGCGATCACCGGCCAGATGCCGTGCGGCGCGAATCCGCCATGCTGCCACAGGTTGTGGATCGAGAACTGCGACTTCGGCCACAGCCCGAAGGCGTAGAGCGTGCCGATGCCCAGAAATGCCACGATGGCAAGCACTTTCACGCTGGCAAGCCAGAACTCCACCTCGCCGAACGAGCGCAGCGACACCAGGTTGGTCACGGTGAACACCAGCAGCAACAGCACCGAGAACAGCCAGGTCGGCAGGTCCGGGAACCAGCCGTTGAGGATGGCGCCGCCCACGACCGACTCGAACGCGATCACGCCGACCCAGAAGTACCAGTAGAGCCAGCCGACGATGTAGGCCGCCCAGTCTCCCAGGCCTTCGCGGGCATACTCCATGAACGACCCGACCACCGGCCGGGCCGCCGCCATCTCACCGAGCATTCGCATCGCGAGGAAGACCAGCAGGCCGCCGATGAGGTAGCTCACCACCGCGGCCGGCCCGACCGAGCGCACGACGTTGCCGGATCCGACGAACAGGCTTGCCCCGATGATCCCGCCGAGGGTGATCATGGTGACGTGGCGGGGGCGCAGTTTCCCGCCGTCGTGAAGGGTGTCCGCCGTCATTGCGGCATCATCGACGGCAACTGCCGGAGTCGGTGGCCGCTCCGGTGAATCATCAGTCGTCGTCGAGCTGGGCGGCCACGTCGTCGGGGATGTCGATGTTGGTGTAGACGTCCTGCACGTCGTCGCTGTCTTCCAGCGCGTCGACCAGTTTGAGCACTTTGCGGGCTCCGTCGAGGTCTACCGGGACGGTGACGGAGGGCTGGAAGCTGGCCTCGGCGGAGTCATAGTCGATCCCGGCGTCCTGCAGGGCGGTGCGCACCGCGACCAGGTCGGTCGGCTCGCAGATGATCTCCCAGCTGTCGTCGAGGTCGTTGACCTCCTCGGCCCCGGCGTCGAGGACGGCCAGCAGGACGTCGTCCTCGGACAGGCCGTTCTTCTCCAGGATGACCACGCCCTTGCGGGCGAACAGGTAGGCCACCGAACCCGGATCGGCCATATTTCCCCCGTTGCGGGTCATCGCAACCCGGACCTCGCTGGCCGCCCGGTTGCGGTTGTCGGTCAGGCATTCGACCAGGACCGCGACGCCGTTGGGGCCGTAGCCCTCGTAGGTGATGTTCTGCCAGTCCGCGCCGCCGGCCTCTTCACCGGCGCCTCGTTTGCGGGCCCGTTCGATGTTGTCGTTGGGAACCGAGGACTTCTTGGCTTTGGCGATGGCGTCCCACAGGGTGGGGTTGCCGTCCGGGTCCCCGCCGCCGGTCCGGGCGGCGACCTCGATGTTCTTGATCAGCTTGGCGAACAGTTTGCCGCGCTTGGCGTCGACGACGGCTTTCTTGTGCTTGGTGGTAGCCCACTTCGAATGGCCGCTCATTGGTCCCTCACCTGCCGTCTGTGCCGATTGATGCGCCGCTGAGTCTACTGCGGCGATCCGAGCCCTACCGAGAGCCCCGACGCCGGCCGCCACCTGCCGCGACCCCGCCGAGCAGGCACGCCACCCGCCGTGACCAACGATTTACGCCACGACGGCACTGAGCCCGCTCAGGGTCGCACCATGACGTCGAGCAGAAACGTCCGGCCGCCCCGGACGGCCTGCACCGCCCGTCGCACGGCGGGCCCGAGGGCGTCGGGTGTGCTCACCCGCTCCCCGGTTCCGCCATAGGCCTCAACCATTTTCACGTAGTCGGGTGTGGGAGCAATGACGTCGCCGACGAAGTTGTGGTCGCGAACCGCGTCGCTGTCGGGGTAGTACCGCAGCACATTCCAGGTCTGGGAGGCGTACTGCTCGTTGTCGCACAACACGATCAGCAGAGGCAGCCCGTACTCCTGGGCGAAGCCCAGCGCGGCCGGTACCGGGTTGTAGTGCCACGCGCCGTCGCCGACGATGGCGACCACCGTCTGCTCCGGCCGGGCGAGTTTGGCCCCCAGTGCGGTGCCCAGGCTCGTCCCCAGGGCGCCGGCCCAGCCACGGAACTGGGTGAACGGTTTGCGTTCGTAGAGGAACTGGATCATCTGGGGCACCTGCGCGACGATCTCGTCGACGCAGATCGCGTCATCCGGCAGGACGTCATGCAGCGCCGCGAAGAGATCGGCGGCGGGAACGAAATCCGTTGCACTGCTGTGTGCTTCGTCGGCCGCGTTGCGACCCTTCTCGCGTACCGCCGCGGAGTGGCGCGCCCAATGCTCGGCGCGGCCGGGCCGGTCGGTCTTGCGGGACGTCACTGCGGTTGCCAGCGCGTCTAGGTTGGGACCGACGCTGCCGGGCACCACATGGGTGGTCGGGTACCCCCAGTAAGCCGAACGCGGCCGCAGCGGATCCTCGTCGAGGTGGATGACCGCGCAGCCCGACGCCAGGGGCTGGTGTGGTGGGTGCCAGGGCGCGTTACAGCCGGCCAGCAGGACGGCGTCGGCCTCGCCGATCACCTCTTCCACGGGACCGGCACCGTACAACGGATGCGCGCGCGGGAAGTTGTGGTAGGCGGGCATCATGAACTCGAACACCGGCGCCGACAGGCACTCTGCGATGGCGACCAGTGCGCCGCGCTCCTGATCGGTGCGCCCACCGTGCTCGGTGATGATCACCGGGTTCGCCGCATCGGACAGGATCCTTGCGACCTCGTCGATCTGCCCCGGCGGCGCGACAACCGGAACGGGTGGCACCCAGACTGCTACCTCGGTCGGTCCGGCGGTCATCAGCAGGTCGACCGGAATCTCCAGCATCGTCGGGCCCAGTGGCACCGACTGCGCGATAAAACACGCCCGTCGCAGTTCGTGGACCAACTCCGAGGGCGTTCGCGCGCGGTGGGTCCACTTGACGACGGCTTCGGCGTTGCGGGCCGGACCCACCAGATCGACAAGCAGCGAGGGCCATTCCGGACCGGGGTCGGCGTCGGGATCCTCACCGTAGCTGAGGGTGTCGGGAGACAACACGGTCATCGGGATGCGTTCCTGCAGGGCAGCGTGCAGCCCCATCGACCCGTTCTGCACGCCGAGGGAACTCGGCAGGAACACGACCTGACTGCGCCCGGTGGCCTTGTAGTAGCCCGCGGCCAGGCTGACCGCTAACAGCTCGTGCCGGCACCGAAAGTAGCGGGGGCCGTCGCCGGCTCCGCGTCGCGCCAGTGACTCCCAGACCGGTGCCATGACGGCGATGGGTGAGGCGAAGATGCAGTCGACGCCCTGTTGGTCCAACTGCCGGAGCAGAACATCGGCGCCGGTGCGGGCCGGGTGGGTCTCGGACATCGTTTCACCGTAGCGATGCGGCACCTCGGCTCAGGTGTGTTTGGGCGGCCGCCGATCCGCTACGCCTGACCAGTGACCATGTCGACGAACAGCTGGTGCACCCGGCGGTCGCCGGTCACCTCGGGGTGGAAGGCGGTGGCCAGCACCCGGCCCTGGCGGACGGCGACGATGTGATCCCCGGCCCGGGCCAGTACCTCCACCTCCGGGCCGACCCGCTCGACCCAGGGCGCGCGGATGAACACCGCATGCACCGGACCGTCGAGGCCGCTGAACTGGATATCAC
>VERS01000199.1 GCA_018882545.1 Mycobacterium sp. | reverse complement strand
ACGCTGCACAGCGCAACCAGTGCCCGCCCGCTTGCCGCATCGGTGACCCGCCAGAACCAACCCTCCATCTCGGTGCCATGCGAGGGCATCGGGTCACCGAACGGGACGTCGGCGCCGGTGCGGCGGTAGAGATCGACAAGACGTGACATCACCGCCAAGATAACCCGCAGATCCGGAAGGACGAACGCTAGAGCCGATGACCTTTTAGTGACCCCTGCAGGTACTCGGTCCGGCACGCGCGGCGGGCCAACTTGCCACTGGTGGTCCGCGGGATCGCGCCCGCGGACAGCAGGCGGATATCGGCGACATCGAGCCCGTGCCGGCTCTTCACCGCGGACCGGATGGCCTCAGCCGCCTCCGAGTTGGGCCTGCCGACCGCTCTGCCCGGCTGAACTGAGTTCTTGCGAACCGAGCAGCATCGCGAACTCGATGCCGCGGCGACCGGCCAGCGGTCTAGCGGATCTGTGCCGCGAAGAATTGAGCGCTGGCCCCGGAGGCGTCGACCGCGAAACTGGTCGGGCCGACCACATCGGCGGGCAGCGAGAACCGGCCCGCCGGCCAGGTGTGGCCGCCCCCGGCAATGCTGACCAGCACCACCTCGGTGTTGTCAGCGCAACCGGTGGCCGCCATCTCCTGGATCTCTCCGGTGGCAGCGGGGTCACCGACCAGCGGTCCGGGGCAGCGATTGATGGCCCGCCAGCGTTCAGCCAGCTCCGGCGCCGAGATGATGGTGCTGGGCCCTCCGCGGCCGACCATGGGGCCGCCCGCGTAGGGCACTACCGGATCGGCGGTGCCGTGCACCGCCAGCACCGACACCGGTCGCGACGGGGCGCAGGGGACACCGGCCCCGAGCGTCCCGGCGACCGGCGCGATGGCACTGACCAGGTCGGCCCGCTCGCAGACCAGGCGGTTGGCCATGAAGGCGCCGGCGGACATGCCGGTGACGAACACTCGGCCCGCAGGGATGCCGAAGTCCCGGGAGAGTCGGTCGATCAGCGCCGCCAGAAAACCGACGTCGTCGACTCCCTGCCGGTCCGGTAGCGAGGCGCCGCGGCCGTCGGCCCAGGCGGTGTCGATGCCGTCGGGGTAGGCGACGACGAAGCCGTACTGGTCAGCCACCGCGTTGTACCCGGTGACCGCGGCCTGCTGGCCGCCGGTCATCCCGGCCCCATGCAGATTGATGACCAGTCCGTTGGGCTGCCCGGCGGGGACGTGCAGCACGTAGGTGCGCTGCAGACCACCGAAGCTCAGCATGCCCGGCGGGTCAGCCGCTGCCGGCGTGGCGGCCAGAACGCTGAGAATCAGCGCGGCAAGCAGCGCCGTGAGTCGATTCCTCATGCCGGCTATTTTGCCAGTGCGCTCAGAGGGGGCGGCCGTCCGGTTCGGTGAACTCGATGAGCACCCGTGCCACATCGGGTGAGTAGAGCAGGGACAGGTGCCCCAGGCCGTCGACAGCCACGTCCGTGCCGCCCCGGGGGCCCAGCGCGCTGGTGGTCGGCGGATGCACGATGTTGTCGTGGGTGGAGAAGACGCTCAGCGTCGGGGAGGGCACCGGGCGGTCCCGGCGCTCCACGTGGAACTCGCCCTCACGCAGCTCCTTGCCCACTCGGCCCAGTATCGGCCCGCGCCACTTCACCCCACCGTGCGGCGTACCGACGGTGATGCAGTGCGCGACCCGACGTCGGCCGCTGGGGGAGTGCGCGTACTCCAGGCAGACCAGCCCCCCGAGGGAGTGTGCGATCAGCGACACCCGATCGGCACCGCTCTCGGCGCAGACGCGTTCGACGAAGCGGTCCAGCCGGGGGACGTTGCGGTCCACCGAGTCGAACCACGGGTAATTGAAGCCGTAGAGCGGGCCCCTGGAGGCCTTGCGGAACTGGCGGGCCAGCCACCAGAAGTCCGCGCGATTCTGAAAGTAGCCGTGCACGAACACAACCGGAACACCGTTCCCGCCGCCGAACCTGCGACCGATGACGAAGTACAGCGGAATCAGCGGCTGGGTGATCAGCACGTAGTACAACTCGCGCAGCATCGCCTTGGCCTGATGCTGACCTGCGCGCCGCTCCACATGTGCGGTCATCAGCGCGAACGATCCGAGCAGATACACCAGCGCCGCGCCGACCAGAACGACGGCGATCCCGAGTCCGAGGAGTTCGGCTGCCTTCAGCGACACGGCAGGATCCTAACGCGCCGCCGCGGTCTCCCGGCGTGGTCAAATGATCAACGCACATCCTCGACGACGCGCAGAAGGAACTGTGATGGTCGACCAGACGTCGCGCGACACACGTCTTTCGCCACGCTCCGACTGGCCTGCCGTGGTCGCCGTGTTCGTCTTGGTGATCGGGATGACCTACAGCGACGATGCCGTCGAGTTCATCGCCACCAGCAGCGGGCGGGATTTTCCCGACCTGCGCTGGTTCATCCTGCTGGTTGACGTCCTCCTGGTCGCCGGCACGGCGGTCCTGAAGTGGTACATGATTGGGCAGCCACGCGGGGGAGCGTTCGTGCGCGACCTGGTCCGCGGGTGGTGGATCATCGGCGCTGGCCTCGTCATCGTTTTGCATCTCATGCTGCTGATGAGCCCGGGCCCGCCGCGCGGATGGGCCGTCGGCCACTCTCCGGGTCTGACATTGCTGACCAACGCCGCGTTCGTGGCGGCGATGGGGATGATGCTGGTGTCGGCGAAGACTCCCGGCGGCGCGCGGGCGTGGATTATTCCCGTGGTGGTCGGAACGTTTGTGGCGCAGTTGGCCTCGGCTCTGTGGTACCCGGTGATCAACACCGAAGACGGCTGCGCCGACAACGTATCCACGGAGTACTTCAACGGGATGGTTCAGGTGCTCCCGGTCATGCTGGTCACCCTTGGTTTGGAGGTCAACTACCTGCGCTCCACCAACGCGGTCCGGGAACCGGGTCAGCGGGCGGTGGCGGTTTTGACCGTCCTGTTGCTCTGTATCGGTGAGGGACTCGCCTTCTCGATGCTGGTCGAAGGTGATCGGGTGTCCTGTGGAGCAGCGGCGATCTGGCACGAGTACATCGCCTTCGTCCTCACCGCGCATGCCGCGGCCATCAGCCTGGCAACGCTGGCCTATCTGCTGTTGGCGACCACCAAACGCATCTCGAAGTGACGGCCGCCGGCCCGTGCGATCGCGACCGGTATTCGCCGGGAAAACCTCGGTGTGTTCCCGTCTACTCTGACTGGATGGCTGGTGTCGAAACCCACCGCAGGGGCCCGATCATCAGCCCACTGGAGTTGTTCCCGCCCGGTTCCGATCTTGACTCCGACGGCATGTTGCGGGTTGGCGGTTGCCGACTCGACGATCTGGCCGGACAGTTCGGAACGCCGGTCATGGTGGTGGCTGAGGAGGCCCTGCGCCGCCGGGCGCGGGAGTACCTGACCGCGTTCCGCGACCGATGGCCGAATTCCGACGTCGCGTTCGCCTCCAAGGCGTTTCCCTGCACAGCCGTTCAGCGTGTGATGGTCGAGGAGGGGCTCCACCTTGACGTGGCCGGGGGCGGGGAGATCGTCACAGCGATCGCCGCCGGCGCCGATCCGGAAAAGATGCTGCTGCACGGCAACGCCAAGACCGACGAGGAAATCGCGATGGCCGTACATCACGGCATCGGGTTGGTCGTCATCGACAACGAAGACGACATCGACCGTCTCGAGCAGATCGTCGAGCCGGGCCGACGGCAGGCCTGCCTGGTGCGTGTCATCCCGGCAGTCCGGGCCGACACGCACTCCGCCGTCCTCACCGGCCACGCCGAGTCGAAGTTCGGTCTCCTGCCCCGCGCCGCCCGGGACGCGATCGACCGGATCAGACGCAGTCCGCGACTGCGTTGCGATGGCCTCCACACCCACGTCGGTTCTCAGATCCTGGAGGCCGGACAGTTGGCTGCCGCGGTGGAACCACTTGCCGAGTTGGGCGAATTCGACGTCTACGACCTCGGCGGGGGACTGGGCGTCCGCTACACCTACTCCGACGATCCACCGAGCGTTGGGCAGTATGCCTCCGAGCTGGTGACCAGAGCGCGACAGCTGTTGCCCACCGAAGCGCGGCTCATCGTAGAGCCCGGGCGCTCGATGACGGCAACGATGGCTTGCACTGTTTATCGGGTCACGACCGTCAAGCGCGGGGTGATCACGCACGTAGCTGTCGACGGCGGGATGGGCGATAACCTGGAGGTCTCCCTCTACGGCCAGCGGTTCGAAGCCACCCTCGCCGACCGTGTCGGTGGCGGAGAGACGGTTACCGTCGTGGGCCGTCACTGTGAGTCCGGTGATCAGCTGATCGACGGAGTCGCCCTGCGGCGGCCGGCAGTCGGGGACCTGATGGCCGTTCCGGTCACCGGCGCCTACTGCTACACGATGTCAAACCAGTACAACGGCGCTCGCCGAATTCCGGTGACGTTCGTCTGCGGAGGACAGGCGCGGTTGGTCGTGCGACGGGACGCGTGGAGCGACTTCCTGATCCGCGATGTCCCACCCGAGTCGGCTGGAGAAACTTCCGGAAGGCTCTCGGTTTGACGGCAGCAACCCAGTCCTCGATCACGGCTGACCTAGATGGTGAGCGTGCTCGCACCCAGGAAGGTGGTGCGGGCACGGCACGCCACTGCTGCACACCGCAACGTCCGGGAAGCTAGGCTCTGAGCAGATCGCTCCAACAGGTTGAAGGGGATTTCGATGAGCCTGACGACAGAGGTAACAACCGCCTTTCCCGCACACGATCCCGCAGGCTGGCGACAGCTGCCCAGCTCCTACGCCCCGCTGGACCCTGCCCGGGTCGAGGCGCTGATGGCCCAGGAGTGGGAGCGCTACGCCAAATCCACGACGGGTTCGGCCGATCACGCGGCCCGGTCGGTCAAGACCCTGCCGCTGGGCGTGACAAGCAGCTTCCAGTACTGGGATCCCTACCCGATGGGGGTGAAGTCCGCCCGCGGCGCCTACGTCACCGACTGTGACGACCGCAAGGTGCTGGATCTGTCGATGGGCTTCGGTGCGATGCTCGTCGGCCATCTCAACCCGACGGTGGTGGCGAGGGTCAAGGAGTTCCTCGACGACATCGGCACGCTGTTCGTGACCCCGTCGCCGATCTCCACCGACGTCGCCGAGCGGTTCAAGCACCGCTTCGGCGTGGACATGTTGCGGTTCACCAACTCGGGCACCGAGTCGACGATGTACGCCGTGCGCGTGGCGCGCGCCTACAC
>VERS01000198.1 GCA_018882545.1 Mycobacterium sp. | reverse complement strand
GTGGTGATCGGCGGCGGAAACTTCTTCCGCGGCGCGCAGTTGCAGCAGCGCGGCATGGAGCGCACCCGCTCGGACTACATGGGCATGCTGGGCACCGTGATGAACAGCCTGGCACTGCAGGACTTCCTGGAGAAAGAGGGCATCGTCACCCGCGTCCAGACCGCCATCACCATGGGTCAGGTTGCTGAGCCCTACCTTCCGCTGCGGGCGCGACGCCACCTGGAAAAGGGCAGGGTGGTCATCTTCGGCGCCGGGATGGGCCTGCCGTACTTCTCCACCGACACCACCGCCGCACAGCGGGCCTTGGAGATCGGCGCCGAGGTGGTGTTGATGGCCAAGGCGGTCGACGGCGTCTTCACCGATGATCCCCGGCTGAATCCGGATGCGACGATGCTGACCGAAATCACCCACCGCGAGGTCCTCGAGCAGGAACTTCGGGTGGCCGACGCGACCGCGTTCAGCCTGTGCATGGACAACGGGATGCCGATTCTGGTCTTCAACCTGCTCACAGATGGCAATATCGCCCGAGCGGTTGCCGGTGAGAAGATCGGGACATTGGTCAGCACCTGAACGGCAGGAGCATGATCCCGCCGACGACGATGCAGAGCACAGCGAGACGATGCAGAGCACAGCGATGAGAAGGAGCGGCCAGTGATCGACGAGGCTCTGTTCGACGCCGAGGAGAAGATGGAAAAGGCCGTCGCCGTCGCCCGCGACGATCTGTCCTCCATCCGCACCGGGCGGGCCAACCCCGGGATGTTCTCCCGCGTCGTGGTCGACTACTACGGAACGCCGACGCCGATCACCCAGATGTCGAGCATTAACGTCCCGGAGGCCCGGATGGTGGTGATCAAGCCCTACGAGGCCGCCCAGCTGCGGCCCATCGAGGACGCCATCCGCAATTCCGACCTCGGGGTCAACCCGACCAACGACGGCACCATCATCAGGGTGGCCATCCCGCAGTTGACCGAGGAGCGCCGCCGGGAATTGGTCAAGCAGGCCAAGGCCAAGGGCGAGGACGCCAAGGTGTCGGTGCGCAACATCCGCCGTCGCGCGATGGAGGAACTGCACCGCATCAAAAAAGACGGGGAAGCCGGTGAAGACGAGGTCGGCCGGGCCGAGAAGGATCTCGACAAGGCCACCGCGGGCTACGTCCACCAGATCGACGAACTGGTCAAGCACAAGGAAGGGGAACTGCTGGAGGTCTGAGGGCCCGGCAGAAACCCACCATGGCTGAGACGGACGCCGCACCGGCGAAGACCTCCCGCGCGGGCCGCGATCTGCCGGCCGCCATCGCGGTCAGCCTGCTGCTCGGTGGGATCGTCATCGCCACCCTGGTCTTCGCCCCGCGCGGCTGGGTGGTGATCCTGTCGGTGGCGATGGCGGTGGCCACCCTGGAGGTGGTGCGCCGACTCCGCGAGGCCGGCTACGTCATTCCGCTGATCCCGCTGCTGGTGGGTGGCCAGGCGATGATTTGGCTGACCTGGCCGTTCGGGGCGGCGGGGGCACTGGGCGCCTACGGCGGCACGGTGCTGGTCTGTCTGATCTGGCGGCTGCTGAGCCAGGGCCTGCAGACCCAGCCGGTCAACTACCTGCGCGACGTGTCGGTCACCATCTTCCTGGCCACCTGGATTCCCCTGTTCGGTGCGTTCGGGGCGCTGCTGGTCTACCCGGCGGACGGCTGGGCCAGGGTGTTCGCCTTCATGCTGGTGGTGGTGTTCTCCGATATCGGCGGGTACACCGCCGGGGTGCTCTTCGGCAAGCACCGCATGGTGCCGGCGATCAGCCCCAAGAAATCCTGGGAGGGTCTGGCGGGGTCGCTGGTGTGCGGCACCGCGGCCGCGGTGCTGGCGGTGGTCTTCCTGGTCAAGGAGCCGTGGTGGGTCGGGGTGCCGCTGGGCATCATGCTGGTGATCACCGCCACCCTCGGTGACCTGGTGGAGTCGCAGTTCAAACGCGATCTGGGCATCAAGGACATGGGCACCCTGCTGCCCGGCCACGGCGGGCTGATGGACCGCATCGACGGCGCGCTGCCCTCGGCGGTGGCGACCTGGATCGTGCTCAGCCTGCTGGCCCGCTGATCGCCGACACTCCCACTGATCGCTGATACTGAGGTGGTGAGGCAGGATCTGGTGTTCGAGGCCCCGAGTCGGGGCCTGCCGCCGCGGCACTTCGGCGATCTCGACGCCGCCGAGCGTGCTGCGGCGGTGACCGAGCTGGGCCTGCCGGCGTTCCGGGCCAGGCAGTTGGCTACGCACTATTACGGGCGGCTGGTCGCCGACCCACAGCAGATGACCGACCTGCCCGCCGATGCCCGTGCTGCGGTGTCGAAAGCCCTTTTCCCGCCGCTGCTTTCGGTGGTCCGGCAGGTGGAGTGCGACGGCGGTGACACGCAGAAGACGTTGTGGCGAAGCCACCCCGGCAGTCCGGGGGGAGCCACCTTCGAATCGGTGCTGATGCGTTACCCCAACCGCAACACGGTGTGCATCTCATCCCAGGCCGGCTGCGGTATGGCCTGCCCGTTCTGTGCCACCGGGCAGGGCGGGCTGACCCGCAATCTGAGCACTGCGGAGATTCTGGAGCAGGTTCGGGCAGCGGCGGTCACCTTGCGCGACGACTTGCACGACCGGTTGTCCAACGTCGTGTTCATGGGGATGGGGGAGCCGCTGGCCAACTATGCCCGGGTGGTGGCCGCGGTGCGCCGGATCATCGCCGCGCCGCCGGAGGGGTTCGGCATCTCGGCCCGGTCGGTCACGGTGTCCACGGTCGGGCTGGCCCCGGCGATCCGCAAGCTGGCCGAGGAACGACTCGGTGTGACGCTGGCGCTCTCGCTGCACACCCCCGACGACGAACTGCGCGACACCCTGGTGCCGGTGAACAGCCGGTGGAAGGTCGACGAGGTCCTCGAGGCGGCCCTGTTCTACGGCTACCGCACCGGGCGGCGCGTGTCCATCGAGTACGCGCTGATCCGGGACGTCAACGACCAGCCGTGGCGGGCCGACCTGCTGGGCAAGAGACTGCACGACAAGCTCGGGCCGCTGGCGCACGTCAATCTGATCCCGCTGAACCCGACACCGGGCAGCGCCTGGGACGCCAGCCCCAAGCCGGTGGAACGGGAGTTCGTCCGCCGGGTCCGGGCTCAGGGGGTGTCCTGCACGGTTCGCGATACCCGCGGCCGGGAGATCGCCGCCGCGTGCGGGCAGCTGGCCGCCGGCACCGCGCAGGACGATTCCTAACGCAGCAGGCCGCGCTTGCGCATGACCACATCCCGGATGATCGCCACCGCGATCATCAGTGCGAAGGCGCCGAGCCACCAGTCCTCGACCCGGCCGACGTGGTTGCCGTGCAGCATGCCCAGAAGGAACACGATGATGAAGATGCCGGTGGCGTACCAGACGCGGTAGTTGATCTTGCTCCAGCCCCAGTCCGCCGACGGTATGTCGTAGGGATCGGCCGTATCGGCCGCCGCGTAGTGCTCGACCTCGGTGTTGGCCATGGCGTCTCCTCCGTTCGTCGTCATTCTGGCACATCCCGGTCAGCCGATCAGCCCATACCGTCGCAGCGCCTCGATGCGTTCGGCGGCGTGGTCCACGATCGGCTCCGGATAGCCGGCGGGCCGCCCGCCTTTGAGCCGATGCGGGTCGGGGGTATCGGCCAGTTCCGGCACCCAGCGACGCACATAGTCGCCGGCCGGATCGAACTTCTCACCCTGCGCGGTGGGATTGAAGACCCGAAAGTACGGCGCCGCGTCGGTGCCGGTGCCGGCAGTCCACTGCCAACCGTGCTGGTTGCTGGCGATGTCGGCGTCGACCAATTGCTCCATGAACCAGCGGGCCCCCCACTGCCAGGGCAGATGAAGATCCTTGACCAGGAACGACGCCACGATCATCCGCACCCGGTTGTGCATGAACCCGCTGTGCAGCAGCTGGCGCATCCCGGCGTCGACGATGGGGTAGCCGGTGCGGCCCAGCTTCCACGCCTCGAAGGCGGCCTGCGCGGGGACGCCGGTGTCGACCTCGATGGAGTCAAACGCGGGGTTCCAATTGTCCCAGGCGCTGGCCGGCCACTGGTGCAGCACCGAGGCGTAGAAGTCGCGGAATGCCAGCTCGCGCAGATAGGCGATAGCCCCGGTCTCGGTGGGGTCCAGGTCGGCGACCAGGGTCCTGGGGTGGATCGTGCCGAATTTCAGGTGCGCCGACATCCTGCTGGTGCCCGGCCTGTCGGGACGGTCACGGTCCTCGGCATACTCGCCCAGACCTGCGGCGCGGAATTGCGCCCACCGCTGCGCGGCGGCGATTTCACCGGCCGGGATGTCCAGCGTCACGGCGGGATCGGGCGGGTCCACCCGGTCGGGTAGGCCCGCCACCGTGGCGGGGTCGATCCAGGCGACGCCATCGGGCCCGGTCTGGGCGGGGCTGCGCCAGCCCACTTCACGCCAGCGCCGGTAGAACGGGGTGAAGACCTTGTAGGGGCTGCCGTCGTCCTTGGTGACACGCCCCGGTGACACCAGGTAGGGCGAGCCCGTCGCGACCAGCGAAATCCCCTCGGCGGCAAGAACTTCCCGAACTGCGGTGTCCCGGCGAATCCCGAACGGGCTGAAGTCGGCGGAGATGTGCACCGCGGTCGCGGCGACCGCCGCACAGATCTGCGGGATGTGTTGCTCCGGGCGCCCGCGGGTGATCAGCAGCCGACCCTCGAGGGCGGCGTGCAGTTCGCGCAGGCAGTCCCCGAGGAACTGCAGACGGCGGGGTCCTGCGGTGGCCTCCAGCCGGGGGTCCAGGACGAAGCAGGCCAGCACATCGGAGCCGTCGGCGGCTTCCAGCAGGGGTGGCAGGTCTCGCAGGCGCAGATCGCGGCGAAACCACAGCAGGGTGGGCACGGCTCTATGCTGCCGGGTGCCGCAACGCCGTGGGCCGGGGGGCCGCTGGGGCGGACGTTCCCGGGTCGGCCGCCTCGGTGATGTGGCGGCGCACGGCGGTGACCGACCACGCCAGGCCGGAGCCCACCAGCAGCGAGGCGAGCACTCCCGGCAGGGGGTTGCCGAACAGCGGGTAGACCTGGAAATGGGTGAGGTAGGTGTACAGCGAGCCCTCGGCGACCACGCCGGCGGCGGCCGCGACCCGGGCCGGGCAGCGCAGCACGGGCAGCCAGATCAACAGCAGCAGGCCGACGCCGACGATCACTTCACGCTCGACGCTGCCGAAGTACCCACATAGTGC
>VERS01000197.1 GCA_018882545.1 Mycobacterium sp. | reverse complement strand
CTGTTCCTGTGGCAGCGCTCCGCCGCCCGCCGCGGTGCGCGCGGGGCACAGACCGGGCTCGAACCGAGCCGACACTAGAAGATGTCCAAGAGGAGGAAATGATGGCCGCACCCGTCCTGAAGGCCGAGATCGAGATCAACGCGCCGGTCGCGAAGGTCTGGGCGCTGGTATCCGACCCGGGCCGGATGCCGCAGTGGAGTCCGCAGTGCCGAATAATGAAGGCGCTCGGGCCGATTCGCCCCGGTACCCGAACCGTGAACCTCAATCGGCGCGGCCTGTTGTTCTGGCCGACGACGTCGGTGATCACCGAGGTGGTACCGGAGCGCAAGTTCGCGTTCCGGATCCCGATCAACACCTCGGTGTGGAGCTACGAGCTGGAGCCCACCGCGACCGGTACCCGTCTGATCGAGACCAGGCATGCGGAGAACGGTGTGACGGCGGTCTCTACCGCGGTGACCAAGGCGGCGCTGGGCGGCGTGGACAACTTCGAGCGAGAGCTGCTCGAGGGGATGAACGCGGGCTTGGCGCGGATCAAGGCCGCCGCCGAGGGCAGCTAGCCCTCGGAGCCCGGCTCCGTGCCGGTCGCCTCCGCCTCCGGCTCCGTGCCGGCCGCCTCCGTGCCGGCCGCCTCCACCTCCGGCTCCGTGCCGGTCGCCTCCACCTCGAGCTCCGTGCCGGCCGCCTCCGCCTCCGGCTCCGTGTCGACCGCCTCCGCCTCGGCTTCAGGCTCTGCCACGGCATCGCTGGGGCCGGCGCTGGCCGGCCCGGCCTCGACCACTTCCAGCACCCCGTCGTCGTAGGGCTCGTAGGCCGGGGACCCGAACCCATGCGGGGCCGGGGTGTCCGAATGCGCCCCGCAGCCGTAGAAGAAGTCGACGACACGGCCGTCGGCGGCAAATTCGTTGCAGCAGACGCCGAAGCGCACCCCAAGGGCTCCGGCCAGCGGCGTCATGAAACCGCAGTCCCGACACACCCGCTTGGTGGCCCGCGCCATCGGCGCCTCCGGACCGTAGGGACCGTCATGCCAGCGCTGCGCGGCGTCGTCGCGGCCGTCGGCACTGAGCACCCGCCGCCGGCCTAACCCGACCTCCAGCGCGGTGTCGTCGATCAGCGGATCCCCGGTGGCGAGGAATCCCGGGACCAGCCGCGGGTCGTCGGCCACCGGCGCAAGCAGGTCCCCCGGCCCCAGATCGCCAGGCTTGACCCGCTGCTCCCATGGCACCCACGGCGGGGCCAGCAGCGCAGCAGGGCCGGGCACCAGCACAACCTCACTGATGGTGGCGTGGTCGGCGCCCGGGTAGGCGGCCACCACGACGGCCCACTGCCAGCCCTGATAGCCGGGCATGGTGGTGAGGAAGCGGTGGGTGGCCGACGCCTCGTCGTCGATGGCGACCCCGAGGTAGCCGCCGACGGTTTCCCCGCTGAACTCCACCACGGCTTGCCGGGCGAGTTCGGCGGCCCCGTTGAGCAGCGCAGCGACCTGCTCGTCCGGGGCCGAGTGCCCAGTCCCGGCCGTTGGGTCGGCAGTGTCGGTAGGAGTGTCCATCGCGGTCAATCTTGCCTCACCCGCCGCGCGCGGAGCCACACCGGCTGGCTGCGCGCGGGGGCCGGACCCCGATGGGAGAATCAAGACGTGTCCGGACGGCGTCAATACCCGGGCCCGGGCTGGACCCCCGGGCCGGATCGCGGCCATCCCGGCGAGCATCCCGGCATGGCCAACTATCCCAGCGACGAACCCGGCGCCCGGCGCGGCGACTCCGGTGAAACCGGTGGCCGTACCAACCCCTACCTGCCGCCGCTGGGCGAGCGCCGCAGCGCCTACCGGGATTCCGACCCGGCCGGCAGTCGGAGCGAACAGGCGGGCACAAGCCGCTCGGCGACCGGGATGGGCTCGCGGATGTACTCCATGGTGCAGCGCGCCGCACGGGCCGACGGCGCCGACAAGTCCGGACTGACCGCGCTGACCTGGCCGGTGGTGGCCAACTTCGCGGTGGACTCCGCGATGGCGGTCGCCTTGGCCAACACCCTGTTCTTCGCCGCGGCCACCGGAGAGAGCAAGAGTCGGGTGGCGCTGTACCTGCTCATCACCATCGCCCCGTTCGCCGTGATCGCACCCCTGATCGGGCCGGCTCTGGACCGGCTCCAGCAGGGCCGGCGGGCTGCACTGTCGATGTCGTTTCTGTTGCGCTCGGTGTTGGCGGTGGTGTTGATCATGAACTACGACCCGGAAACCGGAAGCTTCCCGTCCTGGGTCCTCTATCCCTGCGCCCTGGGGATGATGGTGCTGTCCAAATCCTTCTCGGTGCTGCGCAGTGCGGTGACCCCGCGGGTCATGCCACCGACCATCGACCTGGTCCGGGTCAACTCCCGGTTGACGATGTTCGGCCTCATCGGGGGCACCCTGATCGGCGGCGGACTCGCAGCCGGAATGGAGTACGTGCTCTCAAGCCTGCTCGAACTTCCCGGCGCGCTGTTCGTCGTCGTGTTCATCACCCTGGCCGGCGCCTCGCTGACCATGCAGATCCCGAAGTGGGTCGAGGTCACCGAAGGAGAGGTCCCGACCACCCTCACCTACCACGGCCACGGCGGGGAATGGGACTGGCTCAACGACCAGCCCACGGAGGTGATTGCCACCGACGGCCCGCGCCGACAACCTTTGGGCCGCAACATCATCACCGCGCTGTGGGGCAACTGCACGATTAAGGTGATGGTGGGTTTCCTCTTCCTGTACCCGGCATTCGTCGCCAAGGCCCACGACGCCGGCGGCTGGGTCCAACTGGGCATCCTGGGCGTCATCGGCGCGGCGGCAGCGCTGGGTAACTTCATCGGCAATTTCACCGCCGCCCGTATGCAACTGGGCAGACCGGCCACACTGGTGGTCCGCGCGGCGGTCGCAGTCACCGCATTGGCCCTGGTGGCCGCAGTGACCGGCAGCCTCGCCGCGGCGGCACTGGCCACCTTCGTCACCTCCGGGGCCAGCGCGATCGCCAAGGCGTCGCTGGACGCTGCTCTGCAGGACGACCTGCCCGAGGCGTCGCGGGCCTCGGCGTTCGGACGCTCGGAGTCGGTGCTGCAACTGGCCTGGGTGCTCGGCGGTGCGATGGGCGTCCTGGTCTACACCGACCTGTGGGTGGGCTTCACCGCGATCACCGCGCTGCTGATCCCGGCGCTGGCCCAGACAGTGGTCAGCTACCGGGGTGCCTCGCTGATCCCAGGCTTCGGCGGGAACCGTCCCGTGGTCGCCGAACCGGAGGGCCGCCTGGCGGTGGCACGCCGGTGAAGCATCGGCTCGCCTGGATCTTCACGACTGTGGTGGTGCTGACCGCGGCGGGTGCCGGTGCGGGCGCCTGGCTGCTGACCCGGGGACACGGCAGCGGGCTGCCGCGGATCAGCGCCTACTCCCGGGGCGAGACAGTGGCCGTGGAGCCCTATCTGTACTGCAATGTCGTCGACCTCAACGACTGCGTGACGAGCTCAGCCCAAGGGCAACTTTCGGTCAACGAGTCCTTCCCGGTCCAACTCTCGGTACCGACGTCGATCAGTCGAGGACCGTGGCGGCTGCTGCGGGTTTACGCCGATGAACGTGACACCACGACCGCCTCCTACCGCCCGGGAACCCGGCTGGCGGTGACGGTGCCCACCGTGGACCCGCAGCGCGGCCGGGTGGTCGGTCTGGTGGTGCAGCTGATGACCCTGGTCCAGGACGAGAACGGGGAACTGTTCGACCTGCCGCACGCCGAGTGGTCGCTGCGGCTGGTCTGGGACGGCCAATCCTGACGGTCCGTCCGCGCCGGCCTCAGGCGTCGAGCTCTCGGGCGACGGCCTTGACCACTTCGGAGACCCGCCGGGCGACCTTGCGATCCGGGTAGCGCCCGCGGCGCAACTCCGGCTGCACGGCGCTCTCCAGGAGCGTGATCATGTCCTCGACCATCCCGTGCAACTCGTCGGGGCTGTGCTTGTGCTCGGCGGGACCGGTATCCCGGCGGGGCCGCGACAGGGTGGGCGGCGGGTCGAGCAGAGTCAGACTCAGCGCCTGCGGGCCGCGGCGACCGGTGGCCACACCAAACTCCACCCGCTGTCCGGCCTTGAGCCCCTCGACCCCCTCGGGCAGGGCCGAGGCGCGGACATAGACGTCCTCGCCGTCCTCCTGGGAGAGGAAGCCGAAACCCTTGTCGGCGTCGTACCACTTCACCTTGCCGGTCGGCACTGGATCTCACCTGCTTGTCTGACGTTGCCATCGGTCGCCACCGGGTGGCCATTGGGGTAGGGCGCGAGAGCGATCCTACTCACCCGCCACCATGGCGGCGGCCGAAGTTTGGTTCGGTAAGCTGGCCTGACCGCTGGAGGAATTGATGCGAGCGATCCTGAACATTATCTGGCTGATCTTCGGCGGACTGTGGCTGGCGCTGGGCTACCTGCTGGCCGCGCTGGTGTGCTTCCTGCTCATCGTGACGATCCCCTTCGGTTTCGCTTCCGCTCGCATCGCGGTATTCGCGCTGTGGCCCTTCGGCCGCACGATCGTCGAGAAGCCCGGCCCCCGCCCCGGCGCGCTGGTCGGCAACATCATCTGGGTTGTGTTGTGCGGGGTGTGGCTGGCGATCGGTCACATCCTGACGGCGATCGCGATGGCGCTCACCATCGTCGGAATCCCGTTGGCACTGGCCAACCTCAAACTCATTCCCGTCTCGCTGATGCCGTTGGGCAAGGAGATCGTTCCGGTCGACAACGCCGACGATTGGGCCCACGCACCGGCTAGGACCCGGGGATGACGCTGACGGCGCTGGGCCTGCCGGCGGTGCGGCGGGACACCGCAGCACACCCGTCGGACATGCCCCGGCAGGGACCACTGATCGACACCTTCGGCCGTATCGCCACCGATCTGCGGGTGTCCCTGACCGATCGGTGCAACCTGCGCTGCACCTATTGCATGCCGGCGCAAGGACTGGACTGGCTGCCCACCGAGGACCTGCTCAGCTTCGAGGAGTTGATCCGACTGCTCCGCCTGGCGGTCACCGGACTGGGCATTTCCAGCCTCCGGTTCACCGGCGGTGAACCGTTGCTCTACCGACGGCTCGAGCAGGTGGTCGCCGGTGTGGCGGGCCTACGGCCCCGCCCGGAGATCGCGCTGACCACCAACGGGATTGGGCTGGACAAACGGGCGGCGACGCTGGCCGCGGCAGGTCTGGATCGGGTCAACGTTTCACTGGACAGTGTGGACC
>VERS01000196.1 GCA_018882545.1 Mycobacterium sp. | reverse complement strand
CACCACCACCGTCGAGTACATCCAGCACGACGAACCCACCACCACCGTCGTCTACACCCAGCACGACGAACCCACCACCACCGTCGTCTACACCCAGCACGAGCCGGACACCTACATCCAGTACCGCCAATACCCGACCGACGACGACCCGGCGGCCGCTGTCTATTCCGACACCGGGTTGCCGATCACGCCGCCCGGCGATCCGTCTGGTTGGTGATGACTCGCCCGGATCCGTCGGTCACCCGCATCGCGGGTCCGTGGCGTCACCTCGACGTGCACGCCAACGGCATCCGGTTTCACTGTGTCGAAGCCCTCCCCGGGCATGACGCCGACACCCCGCCGACCACCCGACCTCTGGTCATCCTGCTGCACGGGTTCGCCTCGTTCTGGTGGTCGTGGCGGCATCAGTTGCGCGGCCTGAGCGGTGCCCGGGTCGTAGCCGTCGACCTGCGCGGTTACGGCGGCAGCGATAAACCCCCGCGCGGCTATGACGGTTGGACCCTGGCCGGAGACACCGCGGGACTGGTCCGGGCGCTCGGCCATAACTCGGCCACCCTGATGGGCCACGCCGACGGCGGCCTGGTGTGCTGGGCGACGGCGGTGCTGCATTCCCGGGTGGTCGACGCCATCGCCCTGATCAGTTCGCCCCATCCGGCAGCGCTGCGCAGGTCAGTTCTGGTCAACCGCGACCAGCGGCGCGCGCTACTTCCCACCCTGCTGCGATACCAAATCCCGCGCTGGCCCGAACACCTGCTGACCCGAAACAACGCCGATGAGCTGGAAACGTTGATCAGGACCCGGGCCTGTGCGAAATGGCTTGCTTCTGAGGACTTCCCGGCGAGCATCGGCCATCTGCGGCAGGCCATCCAGATCCCGTCGGCAGCCCATTCGGCGCTGGAATACCAACGTTGGGCGGTACGCAGCCAGACCCGGAGTGAGGGCAGGCGGTTCATGAAACTCATGGACCGTCCGACCGGCCTGCCGCTGATACACCTGCACGGCGAAGCCGACCCCTATGTCCTGGCCGACCCGGTCCGGCGGAGCCGCCGATTCGCCCCCCGCGGGGAGTTTGTCGAACTTCCCGAGGTCGGGCACTACGCCCATGAGGAGGAACCCGCGGAGGTCAATGCCCACCTCCAGCGTTTCCTGGACGCGGCGCCGGTCAGCCGGTGACGCAGGCGCCGGTGGGCACCTTCGCGGAATTGCCGATCTTGGCCAACTGGCGGGCCACCTCGTCGGTGGTCATCACAAACCCGGTGTCGTCGTCATCGACACCCGCGCCGAATACCACGCCGATCACCTGACCTGCTCGGTTGATCATCGGACCGCCGGAATTGCCTTGGCGCACAATCCCTCTGATGGTATAGACCTCCCGGTTGACGGTCTTGCTCTTGTAGATGTCCGGTCCGCTGAGTTCGATGATCTCCCGCACCCGCGCCGGGGTGGCGACGAAGTCACCGCCGCCGGGGAAGCCGAGCACGACGGCGTCCGTGCCGGTCTTGGCCGGCTGCTCGGCGAACACCAGCGGCTGCTGGGGCAGCGTCGGGACGTCGAGGATGGAGATGTCGGCATCGGGGTCGTAGGACACCACCGTCGCATCGTAGGTTTTGCCCTCGGCCTCGACGGTGACGCTGTCCGAGCCGGCCACGACATGTGCGTTCGACATCACCCGGTTCGGGGCGATGACGAAACCGGTTCCCTCGAGCACCTTCTGGCACATCGGGGCCACACCGCGGATCTTGACCACGCTGGGCCGAGACTTGGCGACGACCAGGCTGTCGGCCAGCGTCGCGTCCGGGGCGTCGACGGCGGGCGCCGGGTCACGAAGCGGCTCAAGGACGTCGGGCAGTCCCGACGTGCTCAGCAGCGCCGACATCCGCTTGGGCACCGCACGCAGCCATTCGGGTGCGTATTTGTCGACCTCGGCGATGACCTTCGAACCACGTGCGGCCGACGCCAGACCAGTCTGGTTGGAGGTGGTCAGCGGGCTGCCGAGCAGCCAGGCGGCGACCAGAACCACCAGCAGTTGCAGCCCGACGCCGATCAGTGAATCGACCACCCGGACCGGGCCACTGCGGATCGAGCCGCGGACCGCACGGCCGAGCACAACGCCGGCGACCTCGCCGACGACGACCAGGGCAAGGATGAGGAGCAGCGCGGTGAACAGTTTTCCGCGCGGTGACCCGATGTGGCTGACCACATGCGGGGCGAGCATCACACCGGCTATCGCGCCGAGGACAACGCCGATGAAGGACATCAGGGAACCCATTGCGCCCGAACGCCATCCCGAGATCGCGGCGATCAATGCCACGGCGATGATGGCGATGTCCAGCCATTGCGAGCCCGTCACACCGGCTCCTCCCTGTCGTGGCTGTCGGCGGCGACGAGCGCCATCGCGTCGCCCAACTCTCGCACGTCACCGGTGTCCCATGGTTGCGTCCAGCCGGCCACGTCGAGCATCGCCGAGATTACGTGGCCGGTGAATCCCCACACCAGCATCTCGTTGAGCAGAAACGCCGGACCGGCGTAGCGCCTATCGACGCCTCCCCGATGGACCATCAGGCGATTTGCGGGATTGATGAACGCACGCAGCGGAACCCGGGCCACCGCGGCGGTCTCGGACTCGTCGACCACCATGACCGGTCCGGGGTCCGGGGAGTACGCCAGCACCGGCACGACATGGAAGCCCGACGGTGGGATGAACATCCGTTCCAGCGTGCCCAGCGGATGAAGGCGGGCCGGGTCGAGCCCGGTCTCCTCGTTGGCCTCCCGTAACGCGGTGTGGACCGGACCGGGATCACCGGGGTCGGCCGCACCGCCGGGAAAGGCCGCCTGGCCGGCGTGGTGGCGTAGGGTCCCGGCCCGCACCGTCAGCAGCAGATCGGCGTCGTCGGGTACCCGGCCGGCCGGGTGTTCGGCATGCGGGCCGGAGAACAGCACCAGCACGGCGGCGTCCCGCGAATGACCGGCGGCCGCACTGCGCAGCGCGGCAAGCAGTTCCGGGGGCACCCGACGTTGGTAGATCTCCGGTATCCGGTCGAGGTTGTCGACCAGGGGCGCCAACCACGGTGGCCGGGCCTGCGGCCGCACCGGGAGGCTCCGCTCTTGCGCGGTCACTACCGCAACGCCGTATCCACCGCAGCGGCGACCTCATCGACGCTGGTGAACGGCTGCGCAAGCACCTGCGCAACGCTACCGTCCCGGCGCAGCAGAACCGTGGCAGGCATGACGTTGGGCACGCCGAGCGCGGCGGCGATACTGCGTCGGCCGTCCTGCAGAACCGGCAGCCGGACACCGAGTTCGGCCATCCGCAGCAGGCCCGCGGTCTCGTTCTCGTCTTGATGGACGGTGACGACCTCGACCGCGCCGCCGACCCTACGCTGATACTCCTGTAAGGCCGGCAACTCCTCGGCGCACGGGCCGCACCAGTAGGCCAACAGGTTGAGCAGTACCGGGCGGCCCGCAAGAGCGGTGGCGGTATCGACCTCGGAGCCGTCAGCGGCGCACTCCACCACCACCCCGCGCAGCTTTTGCACGCCCGGTGCGCCACCGGCAGCCGGGCAGGGCGGCAGTCCGGCACGACGCCGCGGTTCGGCCAGCGCCTCCGGGGTGTCGGCGTCCCGGTGGGTTCGCGGAGTCGACGCCGAGGACGGGCTTGGCGCCGCCGGACGGTCGGCGAGTTCACCGGCCATCGCCACAGCGAGCGCACCCAGGATGACCAGGGCCGCCAGCGTCCACCGGGTCGATGTCCGCATCGCCCTAGAGTCCCGCCAGTGCGAGCAGATGTTCGGTCTCCGGTCCCCGGACCAGTTCGGCGGCGATCTGAGGTTCGGTGGGTCCGGTGCCGTAGGACGGGCAGTCCTTGGCCAGCACACAGACCCCGCAGGCCGGCTTCCGGGCATGACACACCCGGCGGCCGTGGAAGATGACGCGGTGGCTCAGCAACGTCCACTCGCTTCGTTCGATCAGGGCGGCGACGGCGAACTCGACCTTGACCGGATCGGTCTCAGTCGTCCACCGCCAGCGCCGCACCAGCCGGCCGAAGTGGGTGTCGACGGTGATCCCGGGGGTGTCGAAGGCGTTGCCGAGGATCACGTTGGCGGTCTTGCGACCGACGCCGGGCAGCGTCACCAGTTCCTCCATGGTTCGCGGCACCTCGCCGTCGAACCGCTCCACCAGGTCCTGCCCGAGCCTGATCAGGGAGTTGGCCTTGTTGCGGTAGAACCCGGTCGGTCGGATCAGGTCCTCGAGCTCGGCGCGGTCGGCCGCAGCGAAGTCGCGCGCGGTGCGGTACCTGGCGAACAGGGCCGGGGTCGTGAGGTTGACCCGTTTGTCGGTGCTCTGGGCGGACAGGATGGTGGCGACAGTCAGTTCCAGAGGGTTGGTGAAGTCAAGCTCGCAGTACACCTGGGGGAAGGCGGCGGCCAGCGCACGGTTCATCCGGCGGGCCCGCCGGACCAAACCCAGATGAGTCTCAGCGTCCCACTTCGAGGCCCTGGCCGCGCCACCCGCCGTCACGGGTGTCAGGTTACTGACCGCCGACAGACCGGTGGCATTTCGTGACCGCGATGAGACGTCACGCCGGTTAACTTGCCCGCTATGTCCTGGTTGGTGGCGTTGTGTTTTCCCGGACTGCTGATGATTTTCGCAGTTGGCCTGCAGCGTCTGGAGAGCCTGGTGCACGGCGACCGCCCGTCGGCCGTCGAACTTCTCGCCCGCCTGGAACAGGCCGCACGCACCGCCCGCCAACGCGCCGCCCAGCGCGTGATCGGGGAATGCTCCACAGCTCGGCCGCCGGGCGGATTCGGTGCGCTCCCGCTGATCGAAGAGCCGGGGTTACCGACCCGGCCCAATCCGTTGTTTCAGCCGTCGGGGGCGGGCAATCGTGTGTAGCGTTGAAGCTTCATCGAGCCTAACTAACCATTAGGCCCGGTAAAACGTGTGCGTCGAAGTCACGAATAGCCGAACAGCTGAGGTAAAGAGGGGCCAACGTGGACGAGATCCTGGCCAGGGCCGGAATCTTTCAAGGGGTGGATCCCACTGCCGTTTCCGCGCTGACCAAGCAACTTCAGCCGGTGGACTTCCCGCGCGGCCACACCGTCTTCAACGAGGGTGAGCCGGGAGACCGGCTCTACATCATTCTGACCGGCAAGGTCAAGATCGGACGCCGCTCCCCGGACGGCCGGGAGAACCTGCTGACGATCATGGGTCCCTCGGACATGT
>VERS01000195.1 GCA_018882545.1 Mycobacterium sp. | reverse complement strand
GATCAGCCCACGACTCCGGCGGCCTCGGCGGCGGTGGCACCGTCGGCATCGATTCCGCCGACCCCGATCGACCTCATCGCAACGGTCCCGAGTGTTCGCGAGGGCTCTCCGGCGTCGTTCCAGGTTGTTATGAGCGGACCCAGGCCCACCGGCGATATCGTCGTGAACTACGTGATTGCGTCCGGGACCGCGATGGTCGGGGTGGACACCGGCCCGCCGGTGCTGGCTGGCAAAATCGGCGCGCCGCCGGCGGTTGTTTCCCCATCCGGGAAACTGACATTCAAGGGCACCGCCAATGTGAGCCGGATCGATGACAACGGGCGGTTTACCCTCTCCGTCCCCACCGTCAACGACGCCTTGGTGGAGATAAACGAAACGTTCACCGTGTCGATCTCCCTTGAGCCGGGCAGCCAGGCCGTGCTAGGGCAATCCACGCAATCGGTCGTCATCCTCGACGACGACGTTCCCACGGTGTCGATCGTCCCTCCCTCCCCGGCCACGGTGGCTGAGGGCGGCAGGGGAACGTTCGAGGTGACGCTGTCAGAACCCAACCCCCGAGAGGCCGTCCGGGTGCCCTACACCAGCACTGGAACAGCCACCTACGGTTCTGACTACGTTCTGGATGTGCCGGACGGTTTTGCCGCGTCTGCGGCGAACGGCGTTGTGGAGATTCCCCGGGGAGCAAAGACAGGATTCATCCCCCTCATCACTCGCACAGACAAGGTCTCGGACCCGAATGAGACGGTGACCGTCACGTTGTCAAAACCCAATGGAGCGACTCTGAGCCCCATTGAAGCATTGAGGTCGGCCACCGCGACGATCCTCGACGTTGCCGCAATCCCCGGCCCCGATCCCACGCCGATCGTGTCACCACGCACGGTCACGATCGAACCGAACAACGTGCCGGTCGAGGGCGACTCCGGTAAGAGTTTGTCCGCCAAGGTCTTCGCGGTGAGGTTATCGCAACCGGCCCTGAGTCCTGTCACCGTGACTGTCTCGACCGCGGACGGCGTCGGCGCCAATGCGGCCAGAGCCGGATTGGACTACACCGCCATCACCAACCGCCAGGTGAACTTTGCCCTCAACAGCAATGGGCTGACCGACACCGTACAGTTCATCGACGTCGAGATCCTCGGCGACACCGTCGCCGAGTCCAGCGAGGCCTTCACCGCGACCCTGATCAGCGCAACGGGAGCCGAACTTGGGTCGACCCGGACCGCGACCGCGGTTATCCGCGACAACGACCAGCCAGCCGAGTCCGCAGCCGGACCGGCGATCGCCCCGTTCGGCACGGTCATCGACCCGACCAGTCCGGGTCGCACCCGCTTCGAGTTCCGCAACGCCCAGGCGTTCGCCGTACTCCTGAGTAATGGATCGGTCCGCGCCTGGGGCAACCCCGCCACCGGCGGCACCGACCCGACTCTGACCGGTGTCTCCCAGATCTTCTCCACGACTTCGGCGTTCGCGGCGTTGAGGGTCGACGGCACGGTCGAGGCGTGGGGCGCGGGCGCTGCCGGCAAGGCCCCAGTGGGCCTCGGTGGCGTCAAGCAGATCTACTCCACCGCATCGGCGTTCGCAGCGCTGAAGGACGACGGCACGGTGGTGGCCTGGGGCGAGGGCTTGGCCGGCAAGGCCCCGGTGGGCCTCGGTGGCGTCAAGCAGATCTACTCCACGGCATCGGCGTTCGCGGCGCTGACCAACGACAACAAGGTGTTCGCCTGGGGCGACGGCGCCGCCGGAAACGCCCCGCAAGGGCTCACCAACGTTGCAGATATCTTCGCGACCGACTACGCCTTCGCCGCATTGCAGTACAACGGGGCTGTGACTGACACCGTCACCGTCTGGGGAGATGAGCGCTACGGCGGGGACAAGAAACAGGTCAGTGAGATCGGCAACATCAAAACCATCTACGCCAACCGGTACGCCTTCGCCGCGGTTGATCAGTGGGGTCGCGTACGGACCTGGGGCGACAAGACCTGGGGTGGTGACGTCAGCACGGCCGGGCTGGGGGATACCCCGGTGTCCAAGATCTTCGCGACCAACACCGCGTTCGCCGCGCTGACCAAAGACAAGTCCGTCGTCGCCTGGGGCGATGCCGGCAACGGCGGCGCGATACCCACCGCTGCAAAGGGACTTCTCGGCAGCCGTGTCGACACCGTCGTCGCCAACAGCAGGGCGTTCGCGGCGCTGAAGTCTGACGGCACGGTGGTGAGCTGGGGTGACCCCCTTTCCGGAGGCAACGGCGCGGCACCCGCTGGCCTGACCGGCGTCAAAGAGATCGTGTCCAACTCGCTGGCCTTCGCCGCGCTGAAGTACGACGGCACCGTCACCGCCTGGGGGGACCAGACCTTCGGCGGCAAGAACGACTTCGCCGGCGCCCTAGCCAAAGTCACCCGGATCTTCTCCAGCGCAGGGGCATTCGCGGCGTTGACCGAGTCGGGGGCCGTCCAGTCCTGGGGGGACCCCAACTACGGCGGCGGGTTCGGACTGGTGATCACCGGATCCCTGAAGGCAATCTCCGCAGCCGACCCCTTCCGTGACGACCGCTGCGCATCGTGCGAACGGAGTTTCTCTGCCCCGCTGCCGACGGCTGATCCCTACGCTGCCGCACCCCGCGTTTACATCGCCTCCGGCGCCATCCCCGGGCAACTGGAGACCATCAACACGGCGACGAACAGTCGAAGCTCGTTCGGATTCGGTACCAATTACGGCCGATCGGGACCCATTGCTCTCAGTTCGGATGGTTTGCGCCTGTACTCGATCGGCGAAGCGAACTATCGCGCAACGTTGTTTGTGACATCCACTCGTCGGGGAGACACCGTAGGGACGCAACCACCAACGATCACCGTTGAGCTTTCATCGACCGATCGCAGCGAGCGATTCAAAGCGCTCGCCGTCAGCCCGGACGGACGCCTGTTCATCACCGATTCCGGGGGCGGCTACGTGCGGGTGTATAACCCGAATAGTTTCTCCTATGAGTCGATTGCCCTGACCGACACCTTTGCAGAACCGAGGTCAGTGGTGGTCAGTCCTGACGGGAGGCGCGCTTATGTTGGTAGCCTCGACGGTGAAGGTTACAACTTTCTCAGCGCTCTCGACATTTCCAATCCTGCCGATTACGGCGTCAAAGTTGATATTCCCGGTGGCGCCGTCTGGCTCGCAAAGTCCATCGCGACCATCTCCGTTGGAGCGACTGCCATGGCGATCACTCCCGACGGGCTCACTCTCTACGCTGCCGGCACCGACCCCTCAGCCGGCGTGGCGGTCATCGACACCGACTCGATGGAGCAGGTTGCCACCATCGCCCTGCCGGTACCCAGTGCGCTTGACGGGCGAGGCGATAGTGATGGGCTGCGGGTAAGCCCGGATGGGGCCCGCCTGTACGCGATCGTCGGCAACCCCACTACCGCGGTCGCTTTGGCAGCAGTCGACACCGCCACGAATACAGTGACCAACACTGTCCCGCTGTCTGTTGACACCCGGGGGCTAGCGGTGAGTCCCGACGGCAGAAGTGTGTGGGTTTCCTCGGACGGCCGCCTGAAACGCTACAACCCTTTCTCGTTGAGGCTGGAATACCAGACCGAGGGCTTGGGAGGTTTTGACAGCTCCGTGGCGGTCGGGCCCGGCCCGGGTCTCGCCGCTTATCTGAACGCGGCCGGCACCTGCCTTTCTTGCAATGAGGCGCCGGTCAAGTCCTACCCGAATGGCTACATCCCCGAAAGCCTGGAGTTCAATCCGACCACCGGGGAGGTCTTCGGAAAGGTTGCGGCCACCGATCCGAACTTTGAACTCCTCGGCTATCAGGGCTATCACATCGGCAAGGACGGCTACGACGTTCAGGAATTCGGGGGCCAGGCCGGCAGTTGGGCAACGACGTTCACCACCTCGAAGGGCGGTAAAGTCACGATCAACAAGACCACGGGGGCCTTCTTCTACCTTCCGGCCCAGGCTGCCCGCCAGACGGCCGGGTTGGCCACGGCCACGGCCCGGGACCAGGTCGACACCTTCGGTGTCTGGGTGTACGACCGGACGCCGTTCGGGGCGGGAGGGATGACAGTAATCCCGGTCACGGTGCCCATCGAACCCCTGAACATGCCCCCCCGCATCATCACCGCGGTGACGACGGTCACCGACACGACCCCGACTACTGGGGTCCTCACCCTCGCGGTTTCGGCCACCGATCCGAACAACGACAAGCTGAGCTACTCGGTGAGCACGCCAACCAAAGGCACGGTCCAGACGGTTTCCGCGCCTACGCCCGGATACACGCAGGCGTGGAGCTATACCCCGACGGCGACTGCCCGCCACGAGGCGGCGAAATACGACCCAGCCACCCAGGAGACCCTGTGGCGAGCAGCGTCCTCCGAGCCGCTGACAGTCACAGTGTCCGACGGGCGCGGCGGCACGACCAGCAAGACCTACGACGTGGCAATCCTGCCGTCCAACGCATCTCCGAAAGCCGGCATCCCATCGGTCGGTGTCCCCGACGCGGCAACGGGTACGGTCACCGGTTCGATCGCGGTGCAGGACGCCGACGGCGATCCGCTGACCTACCAGCTGACCACCCCGCCGTCTTCGGGAACCGCCCAGATCGTGAGCGTCAGTGCCACCGGAGTGAACTGGTCCTACACCCCCAAGCCGGAAGCCCGAGCCGCGGCCGGACCTAGCAGTACTGATTCGTTCGTGATCACCGCGAACGATGGCTACTACGTAGGCGGGAAAACCCCGGTAACTGTGACGGTGCCGGTCAGTCCGGCGTTGCCGGTGGTGTCGATCAGTCCGGTGACGCTGAGTGTGGCCGAGGGTAATTCGGGGTCGAAGACGGTGAGTTTCGCGGTGAGTCTGTCGGGGTCTCCGACCGCGGGGCCGGTGTCGGTGAACTGGGCCACGGCCAACGGCACGGCGACGGCCGGCAGTGATTACACGGCCGGGTCGGGGGTGGTGAGTTTCGCGCGGGGGACGACCGCGTTGAGTCAGAACGTGACGGTCAGCGTTACCGGGGACACCGCGGTGGAGGCCGATGAGACCTTCACGGTGAATCTGAGTTCGGCGTCGGGGGCGACGCTGGGGGCGGCGCGCACGGCGACGGTGACGATCACCAACGACGACGCGGCGGCGTTGCCGGTGGTGTCGATCAGTCCGGTGACGCTGAGTGTGGCCGAGGGTAATTCGGGGTCGAAGACGGTGAGTTTCGCGGTGAGTCTGTCGGGGTCTCCGACCGCGGGGCCGGTGTCGGTGAA
>VERS01000194.1 GCA_018882545.1 Mycobacterium sp. | reverse complement strand
GGGTCACCCACCGCCACGACCGGTCCGTATCCGAGCACCGGCAGCGCCACGACCGGCCCGAGCCGGCGCACCGCCCGGGTCACCAACGGCTGACCGCCGATGCCGTAGGCGGCCGCGTACAGACCACCGAAGACCGGCGCCAGCGGTCCGGGCGCCGGCAGGGCGGGCGGTCGCATGCCCGCCAAGCTACCGGCTCCGCACCGGAGTCGACCGCCGGATGGGCCGCGCGGCGGTACCGTCGTAGCCGTGACCGTTCGTCCGATCAACCAGGCCGTGCGACCCAGCCCGGTCTTCCTGGCCCTGCTGGCGCTGACCGCCGCCGGCGGTGTGATGGCCTGGACGGCCGGCCTGTCGACCAGCGTCGTGGGCCGGGCCGGGGTGTTCATCTTCGTGATCGCCGGCTGGGTGGTCTCACTGTGCCTGCACGAATTCGGCCACGCCTACACCGCCTGGCGTTTCGGTGACCACGACGTCGAGGCCCGCGGTTATCTAACGCTCAATCCGCTGAAGTACTCCCATCCGCTGCTCTCCCTGGGGCTGCCCTTGTTGTTCATCGCGCTGGGCGGGATCGGGCTGCCGGGCGGCGCGGTCTATCTGCGGACCGGTTTGATGACTCCCCGCCAGCGCACCATCGTCAGCCTGGCCGGACCGTTCGCGAATCTGGTGCTGGCGGTGGTGTTGCTGGCCTCGGTGCGGCTGTTCTTCGACCGCGACCACGCGGTCTTCTGGTCGGCCGTGGCGTTCCTGGGGTTCCTGCAGTTGACCGCCCTGGTGCTCAATCTGCTGCCCGTCCCCGGCTTGGACGGTTTCGCCGCCCTGGAGCCGCATCTGAGTCCGGCCACCCAGCGGGCCCTGGAACCGGCCCGGCAGTTCGGGTTCCTCATCCTGCTGGTCCTGCTGCTGGTCCCGGGACTCAACAAGTGGTTCTTCGCGGCGGTGTTCGGGCTCTTCGATCTCTCCGGCGTACCCGCCGGGCTGGCCATGGTGGGTGGCGAGTTGACCCGGTTCTGGTCGGCCTGGCTGTAACGGCAGTATCAGCCGGCCATGCGAGCGCAGGCAGCCCCGGGCACGGCGGCCGTCCTGACGCTGAGTCTGGGAAACGCCATCGCGATCGGCGACCCGGCATTGCTGTCGTCCAACATCGCGGTCATCCGCAACGATCTGCAACTCTCGCTGAGCACGGCGAGTCTGGTCGCGGCCGGGGCGTTTCTGACCCTTGCTGCCACCATCCTGGGGGCCGGGGCGATGGGGGACAAGTTCGGCGGACGCAGGATGTTGCTCGTCGGGGCCTGCGGCGCAGTGGCGTTCGGGCTTCTGACGGCGGCGGCGCCCAACGTCGTGGTCCTGGTGGGGGCCCGCGTCGGGGCGGGTGTCTCGTTCGGGTTTCTGCTCTGCCTGTCGCTGGCGATCGTCAACGCCGCCTTCCCACCTGAGCGGATACCGCGCGCTATCGCGTTATTCGTTGCCGCCACTACGGCTTTGGCCATCGTGCCGCCGATCGTCGGCAGCTTGTTGATCGACCATTTCGGTTGGCGCAGCGGCTTTCTGGTCACGCCGACGTTGGCACTGATCCTGATCGCCCTGGCTGTCCGACTGGTGCCGGAGACTCCGCGTTCCGATCGGTCACCCGACGTGATCGGGATGCTGCTCGCCGCGGTGTCGCTGATCCCTCTGCTGCTGGGAATCTCCCGTCTGCAGGAAGGCCTCAGCCCGGCGGTTCTGATACCCATCGTTGTCGGCCTGCTCGGCGCGGGGGTTTTCTGGTGGTGGGAGTCGCACACCGCGGTCCCGGCTCTGGACCCGCGCATCTTTCGGTCCGCCGGCTTCTCCGCCGCCACAGTCGCCGCAGCGGTGTACGCCTTCGTCATGGGCGGCTCGGGAGCCTTGCTGACCTCCTACATCGTCATCGTCCGCGGTGCGCCGGCCACCGCTCTGCATCTGCTGTACATCCCGGGCGCGCTGCTGGCCGCGTTGACAGCCATCGTCGCCGGGCGCCTGGCCGCCCGATACGGGGGAAGCGCCGTCATGGTTGGGGGGTTGCTCTTGCTGGCCGCCGCAATGGCGACCCGGTTCCTGGCCAGTGACCACACCGCGATGTCCATCGTGGCGCTGATGATGGCGGCCGGGGCGATCGCCGGCGCCGTCGTGCAGACGGCGCTGACGACGGTCCTGATGACCAGCGCACCGGCGCGGTTCGGCGGGGTTGTCTCCGCGTTGCGGTCGAATGTGCAGTCCACCGCGTACGCGTTCGGATCGGCGTTCTTCCCGCTGCTGGGCGTGACCCTGTTCGGACTCATGGGTGGCCGCAAGTTCGCCGGTGAGGGCGTGACCGCCGAGCAGGCCCGGGACATTCTGCGCGTATCGCATCTGCACGGGGCGAGCCAGAGCATCCCGAGTGTCCACCTTCATGATCCGCAGCGCACCGAGTGGGTGATCTCTGCCGCCCGATCGACCTGGATGGACGTCGGCAGGACACTGAGCGTGACGATGTCGGTAGCGCTGTTGGCCGCCGCCGGACTGACGTTGGCGATACTGCGGCCGGATCGCGCTCCGCGGGGCCGGGGAATCGGCCGCGATTGAGCTGTGCGACCCAATCCGCGCCGCAGTCCGGGCCACACACTCCGAACAAAACAGTGCGGCAGCGGACCCCCCTCGCCGCTGCCGCACTAGTCGTTAACGCTACCGCCGCGGGCGGGGTGACCCTAGGGACCTTGGTACTCGGCGCCCAGGCCGTAAGTAGTTCCCGGATCAAGATGTTGCGGCCGTCCGACCGTCTTGCCCCCGGCGGGAAGTGCTGCCTATATTCCAGCAATGGGAGCCGGACACAGCCACACGCGCGCCGATTCCCGCGTCAGCAGGATGATCATGGCCGCTGGGGTCCTGGTGGTGTTCTTCGTGATCGAATTGGCCACCGCGCTGGCCATCGGGTCGCTGGCACTGCTTGCCGACGCCGGGCACATGCTCACCGACCTGGTTGCGTTGTTCATGGGCCTGGCCGCGGTCATGATGGCCCGCCGCGGATCGAAATCGGCGGCCCGCACCTACGGCTGGCACCGGGCCGAGGTGTTCACCGCCGTCGCCAACGCGGTCCTGCTGCTGGGCGTGGCGGTCTTCATCCTCTACGAGGCCGTCGAGCGGCTGGGGCGGGCACCAAATATCCCGGGCTGGCCGATGATCCTGGTGGCGCTGGCCGGTCTGCTCGCCAATGTCGTTGTGGTACTTCTACTTCGGTCGCATGCCGAAGGCAGCCTTGCGGTCCGGGGCGCCTACATGGAGGTGCTGGCCGATGCGGTCAGCAGTGTGGGTGTGCTCATCGCCGGCATCGTCACCGTGACGACACGCTGGCCCTACGCCGACACCGTCGTCGCGGTCCTGGTCGCGCTGTGGGTTCTGCCGCGGGCAATCTCCCTGGCCCGCGCGGCGCTGCACATTCTTTCTGAGTCCTCACCCAAGCACGTCGACGTCGACGAGCTCCGGTCGGCGCTGGCCGCCCTGGACGGGGTGACGGAGGTCCATGACCTGCACGTGTGGACGTTGGTGCCGGGTCGGGACATGGCGACGGCCCATCTGACCACCGACGGCCGAGCCGGTGTCCTCGACGACGCCCGGGCGGTGCTGGCCGCCCGCGGTCTGGGCCACGCCACCGTCCAGGTCGAGCCGCCGGGTTCGGCAGCGGACTGCCCGGAGCAGACCGACATTTAGGCCGCTGTCGGCGCCTCTCGGCCCCCGAACCCCGGTCCTTTAGGCCAGGCCCATCTCGGTGCGCGCGGCGGGGTCGCAGTCGTCGAGCAGGTCACGGCAGCGCTCGAACTCGCTGGTCTCCCCGATCGCGTCGGCGGCCCGAGCCAGGGCGGCCACACAACGCAGGAACCCGCGATTGGGTTCGTGGGCGTAGGGCACCGGCCCGAAACCCTTCCAGCCGTTGCGCCGCAACTGATCCAGACCGCGGTGGTAGCCGGTCCGGGCGTAGGCGTAGGCGGTGACGGCCCGATCGTCCGCCAACGCCTCCTCGGCCAGATGCGCCCACGCCACCGACGCCGCCGGGTGGGCGGCCGCGACCGCGGCCGCGCTCTCACCGGCCGCCAGTGCGGCTTCGGCCGCGGTGTCACCGGGGAGCAGCACCGGCGGGGGACCCAGGAGATCGCCGAACGAAGTCATGACGACATTGTGCCCGGCCGTGCCGTCGAGTGCCGGGCGGTACCGTCGAGACGTTCGGCCCGGTCCCCGGTTTGTCGGCCGCCGGGAGTCGGACCCACCCGTTAGGGTCGTGGGATACCGCAACAGGAGGACTGCGCAGGCCATGTCGCACCCGTCAGGGACCGGCCCCCAGGACGGCGCCCACAGTGCCGAGGATGCTCGGCGCTATTCGCCTGCGCTGGACGACGACCCGGTCACCGAGGTGATCGAGATTCCCGCCGCGGGGGGCCTGCCGGTACCCGGGTCCGCGGTGACCGACGAACGCCGTTACACCGCGCCGGGGTTCGACGCCGGATCTACTCAGATCATCGACCGGGTCCCTGACGACCAGACCGAGTACGTCGGTGCACACCGAACCGGCCCGCAGGCCATCAGGCCGACCGCCCGGCGGCGTCCCCGTTGGCGCGTCCCAATTTTGCTGCTGATGGCCGCCCTGACGGCCTCGGCTGTCGTGGGTCTGCTGCTGCTCAAACGGGCCCAGGCCGCCGAAGCGGCCCGGGAGAACGCGGTGCGGTCCACCATCGAGACCTTCGACACCGCGGTGCGCAACGGGGATCTGGCCACCCTGCGCGAGGTGACCTGCGGGCAGACCAGGGAGACCTACGTCGACTACGACGACACGGCGTGGTCGGATACCTTCACGCGGGTCGCAGCGGCCAAGCAATATCCGGTGGTCGCCAGCATCGACGAGGTGGTGATCAACGGCGATCACGCCGAGGCGAACGTCACCTCCTATATAGCCTTCGACCCGGCGACCACCTCGACCCGCAGTTTCGATCTGCAGTTTCGCGACGACCAGTGGAAGATCTGCCAGGCGTCCTAACCGAGGGGGTCGGGGCCGCGGGGGTCGGGCCGCTCGGGCCGAGGAATTCGGTCAGCCAGCCTGCCGGCAGGCGTACTGCAACTTCTGGATCGCATTGCCGTACTCGATACCGATTCCGGCGTACTCCCGCGCGATCGCCGCGTCCTCGGGTTTGGCCCGGTACCGCGGCACCAGTTCAGCGGTCTTGGCGGCGAGGCCGGCGGCGGTCTTCGCCCGGGCGGCCAGCGCCGGGTCGGCCAGCCGGTCCGCATAGTCCCCGAT
>VERS01000193.1 GCA_018882545.1 Mycobacterium sp. | reverse complement strand
GGTGTAGTCCGGGGAGGCCATCATCGCCTCGGCGACCTGGCGCATCATCTGCCCGTTCATGGCCACCGCCGGGTCCAGCAGCACCAACCCGGACACCAGATCCGGGCAGGCCGCCGCCAGGTGCAGCGCCACCGCCCCGCCGAAGGAGTGCCCCACCGCCACCACCGGGCCGCCGGCCTGCTCCTCGATGAGGGTGGCCAGCGCGGCGACGTTGGCGTCGATGGTCCACGGCGCCGCCCACGACGAGCGGCCGTGCCCGATGAGATCCGGCGCCAGCACCCCGAATTCGGGCAGATGCCGGGCGGCCAGGGTGTGCCAGCGCGCACCGTGCCCGGTCAGGCCGTGGATCATCAGGATCTGCGCCGGGCCGGGCGGGCCGTAGCGGTTCAGGTGCAGGGTCGGCGGGGGCGGCATCGGCGTCATCCGGCCCACTGAAAGCTGTTGACGTACTTGCCCAGGTCCTGGGCGAGCTGCAGATTGGCCGCCGAGGGCAGGCCGGGACCGGAGTTGGGTCCGAACGAACGGTAGGGCCCGGTGGCGAAGGCCACCAGCGCCAGATCGTTGCGCACCGCCGCCATCGCCAGGATCCGCTGCCGGGTGAAGGTGGCCGTCGGGTTCTGCGGCCAGTCGTCGGCGAAGACGCCGTAACCGGGTTCGTAGCCGACCTTCGCGTTGGGGATCTGGTAGGCCACCCGAGCGTCGGGAAAACGACTGCGCAGCAACGCCTGAACCACGTCGCGGGCGCTGCGGCCGCCGGCCGGTTCGGAGAACAACTGCATGACGCCGGTGTCGCCGCCGGTGAACATGGCGGTCACCCCGTTGTCGGAGGTGCTGATCTGGTAGGCCGACTCCGGTGTCGGGTAGGACACCGAGAACTGTGCATTGCTGAACCGCGGCAGCCCGGTGACCGGTGTCCCGGCCGGCGGGCGGCCGCACTCCGGCGGGCACATGTAGTGGGCGACCTTCGGCGTCAGCATCAGGGTCAGCGCCGAGAGGACGACCGCCGCGGACACCACCGTCGTCCCCCACCGGCTCAGCAGCCACCCGAACCGGGGCCGCCGCGGCGCCGGGGCGCGGTACTCACCGGCGGCGAGCGCGTAACCGGGGAAGGTCGCGTCCGGTCCGTCGGCGCCGGCCGGCGCACCGGCCGGTCGGGGCCGGTCGGTGCGGCGTTCGCGACGCGAGGTCCGGGTCGAGGCCCGCGTCGCCGCCCCGCAGGCCGGGCAGAACGCCATATCGGGCACCACCATCTCGCAGTGGATGCACAGCAGCGGCAGTTCCGGCTGCACCGGGTCGGGGGTCTCATGCAGCAGCGCCAGCTGCAGGGCCAGCCGCAGCGCCACCACCGCCAGCACGGTCGCGCCGAGATGGATTGCCAGCATGGCCAGTTGGGGCATGCCGGTGATGTTGACCACGCCCACCGCGGCGTGCATCAGCACGACCGCCGCGGCGATCAGACCCAACAGCACCCGCACCCGCCGGTCGTGCGGGCCGGCCGGTTGGAACCACAGCAGGATCCCGACCAGACCGCCGGCCGCCGCGGCGGTGACCGGGATGGTCACCCCGGTCATGACGACCTCGACGATCAGCCCCTGCACCGGCCGGGCGTGGGCGAACAGCCCGGCGGTGAACTGCGGAGCCAGCCGGGTCAGTGTCGCCGCGGCGGTGAACATCAGGGCGCCCAGCGTGCCGATGGCGAAGCCGTCCAACGACTCTCGGGTGCCGGGCCGGATCAGGCGCACCGCGACCGCGGGCACCAGCATGAGCATCATCGCGGCGGTCGGGATGGCCACGCCCTGACTGAACAGGTGGTGCAGGGCCAACCCCGCGCTGATCGCGACATTGTAGGTGCGTGCCACCGCCTCGCCGGTCAGCAGCACCCAGCCCGCTCCCAGGCCGGTGCCGAGCACCGCGGCCAGCGCCAGCGAGGCCCGCGGAATATCGCGGAACAGCCCGGATGCCAGCAGATACAGCACGAACACCAGCGGCAGGCCCAGGGCCGACACCGCGATCCCGGCGGCGGGCAGCCGGGTCAGCACCGAGACCGCCAGTGCGGCCACGGCGAGCAGCAGGGTCAGCCGGAACGGGGTGCGCGACCGGCTGGGCAGGTGCGGGAACATGGCGCTGGCCAAGTGCGGCACCAGGACGTTCTCGGCGGGCGCGGCACCGAAGGTCTTGGGCCGCAACACCATCCGGGTATCCCCTCGGTCGGTGTCCAGCGGGTAGCCGCACAGTCCGCAGAAGTTCCCGGCGGGCACCTCGGACCGGCAGTGCGGGCAGGTGCTCACAGCGGCAGCCGCTGGGCGTCGAGCAGGACCTTGGCCAGGTTGGCGACGTCGGGTGTGCCCAGACCGGTCACCGGGTCATACCCCGGGCCGGCGTCGTGCACCGCGTTGCCGCCGCGCACCACATCGTGGAAGGCCGGCAGCCGCGCCCCCTCGGCGAGCCGGTACAGCAGCGGGTTGAGGTTGCCCAGCGGAGCGCCGCCGTTGGCGGTGAGGTACTGGTTGATCACCGCGGCGATCCCGGCCCACAGCGGTGCGGCCAGCGAGGTGCCGCCGCCGACCGCCACCTGCTGGCCGAGCACGATCCGCACGCCGGTGAAGGTGTCGGCGACCGCCGCGACGTCCGGTGTCAGACGCCGGCCGGCCCCGTCGTCGACTTTCAGCCCGGCCTGCCAGGCCGGGCGATCGTAGAGCGCGGACACCCCGCCGGCGCTGCCCTGCGACAGCGGTGCGTCGAACCAGGCCGTCTCATCCAGCCAGGCCCCGTCGGCGTCGGTGGACAGCGTGGTGCCACCGACCGAGGTCATCTCCGGAATCGAGGCGAGGGCGTCCAACCCGACGTTGTCCTCGTGCGGCGGGGACGACCACTCCTGCCCGCCTTTGCATTCCAGGCCGGCGAGATCCCCACTGGCGTCAAAGGCGGTGGTCCCGTTGCGCTGGGCGGCGACCAGGGCCGCCCGCACCGGCGCCAGGTCGGCCGCGGTGATCAGCCGGTCACAGCCCCAGCCGATGGAAAGGCTCCACACCGCCCCGGGATAGCGACGGTCGGTGTCGGCCATCATGGCGGCGATCTTCTCGTAGGCGCCGTCGCCTTCGACGGTCGGGCGGGCGTTGACCAGAACCTTCTTCGCATCGGGGGCGATGGCGTGGACCGCCTGCAGATCCATGGCCGCCTCCCCGGACCGCCCGGTGGGCATGCCGCCCACCACCTCGGGGGTGAACTGGGGCAGGCCGAAGGTCTGCGCGAAGGTGTCCAGGTCGGCCTGGTCGAACCCGCTGAAGGCGAACACCACCACGGTGGCGTCCTTGCCGGTGAAGCCGGCGCTCCGCAACGGCTCGATGTTGTAGGTGCGCAACAGGGTCTGCGGTGTCAGCCCCTGTCCGGGCACCTCCAGCGGCAGCTGCCAGCGGTTCTTCTCGTGGTGCGGGGTGTAGCCGAGGATGCGGCCCAGTGCGGTGACCTCCGATCCCAGCGCGGCCGGCACGCCCGGCTGCTGCGGGGAGGCGTAGAAGACCCGGCCCTGCCTGCCGCGGTAGTCGTGGACGTCCACCCCGAGGGCACCGGCCACCGCCGCGGCCGGACCCTCCAGGAACGCCCACGCCTGCCCGGCGGCCCACCGCACCGTCAGACCGTGCCCGTGCGCCCAGGAGAACAGATCGTCGGGCCGGGCGCCGTCGCGCAGGGCGGCGGTCACCTGCACGGTGGCCGCGCGGGCCGGGCCCAGGTCGGTGGAGCTGCCCAGCAGTGCCGCGTACGGACCCCGGATCCAGCCGGTGGTGTCCGCGGGCCGGCCGGGGTCGGTGGCGATCAGGGCTGCGGCACTGACGGCGGCCAGGGCCGCCGCCGCCGTCCGGGTTTTGCGGGTCATCCCCGACATTCTCACCCGCCGGCCACCGGCGCGCCCATCAAACAGCAGTGCCCGTGCCGATGCAGTTCGACCTCGTCGGCGAAGGTGCGTAGCGCGGAGCGGACCATCCGCGCGGTGCCGTCGGGATGCCGGCAGGAGCCGCGGCCGTCGACCAGTCCGGCGAGCCGGTGGATCTCCGGCACCGGGTCCGCGCCGGCGGCACCGGTGGCCAGCTCGTCGAGCAGTCCGGCCAACCGGGGCAGTCCGTTCAGGCACGGACCACACTGGCGGGCGCTCTGGCCCGCGAGGTAGGCGGTGATCTCGGCGGTGCGGCGCAGGCCGCACTGCGACCGGTCCAGGGCGTGCACGATACCGGCACCCGGCGCCGCACCCAGCGGTCCCAATGCTGTTCTGCTGAGCCGAACGGATGTCAATTCCTCTGCCCGCAGCCACGTTCCGTGGTAGCCGCCGATCAGGACGGCGTGCGGGACGGCGACCCCGGTGTCGGCGGTGCGTGCGAGCAGGTCGGTGATCAGGACTCCGGTCGGGACCTCGACGACCACCGGATCCAGGACACCGGAGAGAGTCACCAGCATGGTTCCCGGATCGTCGGGGTCGCCGACGGAACGGAACCAGTCCGAGCCGAAGCGGCTGATCAGCGCGATGTGGGCCAGCGTCTCGACGTTGTTCACCAGGGTGGGTCGTCCCCGCACCCCCGCCACGGCGGAGACCGCGGTGCGATCGCGGGGCAGCGCCGGGCCACCCTCGATGCGGCGGATCACGGCCGACTCCTCGCCGGCGACGAACCGGTCCGGCGCCTCGACCACCGCCACCCGGCGGGTGCGCAGTCCGGCGGCACGGCGTTCGGCCAGCGCTTCGGCCACCACTGCGGCCACCTCCGCGGGCACGTACAGGTGCACCGCATCGGCACCGACCGCGCGCGCCGCCGCGTCGAGGCCGTCGAGCACCAGGTGCGGGGCCCGGCGCAGCAGTGTGGCGTCTTTGCGGCTCAGCGGTTCACCCTCGGCGCCGTTGCCCACCACCACCGGCCGCTTCCCGGTGATCGCGGCCATCTTGCGGCCGGTCGGGAATCCTGCCCCGCCACGCCCCGACAGCCCGGCCCGGGTGATCAGCGAGATGAGATCGCCTGGTGCAGTGGGTATTTCATCGGTAGGAGCATCCGAATACGCGTCGAGGTGGGCGAGGTGATCGGCGAGTCCCGGACCTGGTGCGGCCAGTAGCCGCGAGACGCCCGTCACGTGCCGGCGTATTCGGTGAAGGTGGCGCGCAGGCGCCACACCAGGGCGGCGGCGACGACCACCGCGCAGGCACCGGCGAAGGCGCCGAACCAGAGCCGCCCGGTGTCGGTGCCGTTACCCAGGGAGTGCGCCATGGCTACCGGCCAGAGCAGGTAGGTGCTGGCGTGCACC
>VERS01000753.1 GCA_018882545.1 Mycobacterium sp. | reverse complement strand
ACAGTGGTCCGCGTGCACGGGGCTATCGAAATCCCGGTGGTCGCCCAGGAACTGGCCCGCAATCATGATGCCGTGGTCGCCCTCGGGGTGGTGATCCGCGGTGAGACACCGCATTTCGACTATGTCTGCGATGCAGTCACCCAGGGGCTGACCCGGGTGTCGCTGGACGCCGCGACCCCGGTCGCCAATGGTGTGCTCACCACCGAGAATGAGCAGCAGGCCCTGGACCGCGCCGGCCTGGCCGACTCGGCAGAGGACAAGGGCGCCCAGGCGACCGCGGCGGCGCTTTCCACCGCGCTGACGTTGCAGCACCTGCGCGCAACGATGACCGACGGGCCCCTGAGCGGATGAGCGAGGTCTGGGACGCCGAATTCCGGCCGCGGGCGGTGCCCCGGGCGGGCATCGCCGTCGCCGCCCTGATCGCGGTCTGCGGGTTGGTGCTGGCGGCGTTGAACGACCGGTCGTCGGGCGCGTTCATGCGCACCGCCGACCAGGTTGCCTGGGGCGGTCTTGCCGTGATCCTGGCGGCGGCGATCGTCGCGGTGCTGACCCGGCCCCGGTTGCGGGTCGGCCCGTCCGGTCTGGCGGTGCGAAATGTGCTCGACGACAGACTGATTCCGTGGCCGGATGTGGTGGACATCTACTTTCCCCGGGGTAAACGCTGGCCCCGGGTGGAACTGCAGGCCCATGAGTACGTGCCAGTCCTGGCCATCCACTCCGCCGACGGCGATCGTGCGGTGGCGGCGATGGACACCCTGCGGGAGTTGATGGCGCGCTACCGGAACCCGGCCGGCTGACCCGGACTAACCTGGGCAGCGTGGCAGACCCAGCGACCTACCGACCTGCGCCGGGATCCATCCCCAACGAGCCGGGGGTCTACCGGTTCTCCGACGCTCACGGCCGCGTCATCTACGTCGGTAAAGCCAAAAACCTGCGCGGTCGGCTGACGTCCTACTTCGCCGACGTGGCCGGCCTGCACCCTCGAACCCGGCAGATGGTCACCACCGCGGCCAAGGTCGAGTGGACCGTGGTCACCACCGAGGTGGAAGCACTCCAACTCGAATACAACTGGATCAAGGAGTTCGATCCCCGATTCAACGTTCGCTACCGCGACGACAAGTCCTACCCGGTGCTTGCGGTGACCCTCAACGAGGAGTTCCCCCGGCTGATGGTCTACCGCGGACCGCGGCGCAAGGGTGTCCGGTACTTCGGGCCGTACTCGCACGCCTGGGCCATCCGGGAGACCCTCGATCTGCTGACC
>VERS01000752.1 GCA_018882545.1 Mycobacterium sp. | reverse complement strand
GCCTATGACATCCTGCGCATCGAGTTGCAGCGCGTCGGCGCACAGGAGCAGGGCCGGCCGACCGGCCCCCGGGCAGAGGCGTTACTTGAGTTGGACTCCCCTGCAATGGATTTCGTCCGGATCGCCGAGGGGATGGGCGTGCCCGCGCGCCGGGCCGCCACGGCCGAGGATTTCGCCGATGCGCTCCGGTGGGCCCTCGCCGAGCCTGGGCCGCACCTGATCGAGGCGGCGATGCCGTCGATGGTCGGCTAGACCTCGAACACCGGATCATCGGAGGTCAGCGCCTCGGCTGCAAGGTGCCGCTTGAGCACTTTGAACGTCTCGGTCCGCGGCAGCGAAGCGGCGACGCGCACGAACACCGGCCACTGCTTGGGACCCAGATCGCCTTGCTCGGCGAGGAACCGGCGGAAGTCGGCGGGATCGAAACCGGCGCCGTCGGCCAGCACGAGTGCGGCCATCACCCGATCACCGACGTGCGGGTCGGGGATGCCGTACACCGCCGCCTCGGTGACGTGCGGGTAGCGCAGCAACACCCGCTCGATCGGTGCGGTGCCGAGGTTTTCTCCGTCGACTCGCATCCAGTCGCCGAGTCGTCCGGCGAAGTAGACGAATCCAGCTTCGTCACGGTAGGCCAGATCGCCGCTGTGATACCCGCCGCCGGCCATCCGCTGCGCGTCGGCCGCCGGGTCGTTGTAGTAGCCACGGAACTGTCCGGGCCCGCTGACGTTGACCAACTCGCCGACTACCCCGGGCGGGCAGGGCCGCCCGGTCTCGACATCGAGGATGTCCAGGCCGTCCGGCAGCGGGCCCAGCGAACCCTCCGGGGTGTCCGGGGTTCTCGCGATCGACACCCCGCCCTCGCTGGATCCGAAGGCGTCGACCACGGTCACCCCAAACCGCGCTGCGAAGCGCCCGATATCCCGCGGGGCGGCCTCGTTGCCGTACATGATGCGCAACGGGTTGTCGGCATCGTCGGGCCGCTGCGGGGTGGCCAGGATGTAGGACATCGGCTTGCCGACGTAGTTGGCGTAGGTGGCGCCGAACCGGCGGACGTCGTCGATGAACTGCGAGGCGGAGAATTTCCGGCGCAGCGCGATCGAGCCGCGCGCAGCCACCGCCGGTGCCCAGCCCGCCATCACCGCATTGGAATGAAACAGCGGCATGGACAGGTAGAAGACGTCGGTGGGGCCCAGGCCGAACCGCTCGGCCAGCATCACCCCGGGGCCGGCGACCTTCTCGTGGGTGCACCGCACAGCCTTCGGG
>VERS01000192.1 GCA_018882545.1 Mycobacterium sp. | reverse complement strand
ACCGCCTCGAGCATCTCCTGGCAGTGCGGCGACGGGGTGTGGTGGACGATCAGCAGCCTGCTCATCGCCCCTCCGCCGCCTGCAGGGACACGGCCGTGCGCATGGCGTCGCGGGCGCGGCGGCGGTCCCCGGCGTAGTCATAGGCGCGGGCCAGCCGGTACCAGCGCCGCCAGTTGTCGGGGTCGGCCTCGACCTCGGCGCGCACCGTCTGAAACAGCGCGTCGGCAGCGTCGCGGCTGACCCGGCCCGACGGCGTCGTGGGCAACCCCGCGACGTCGAGTTCCATCCCGTCTTCGGTGGCCAGCCGGGCCAGCCGTTGATGTGCCAGCCCGGCCCGCAGCGTGGACACCGTGACCCACAAACCGACTGCGGGCAGCAACAGCACGCCGATGCCCAGCGCGACCGCCGACAGGGTGCCGGTGCGGATCAACGCGACGGCGGTGCGGGTGAGCAGGGCGAAATAGACCAGCAGGGCCAGGCAGAGAAACCCGATCAGCAGTTGGACGCGCAGGATCACAGGTCCAGCAGCGGTTCGAGGCCGAGGGTCAGGCCCGGCCGCCGGGCGATCTGGCGGACCGCGAGGAGCACACCGGGCACGAATGACGTGCGGTCCAGGCTGTCGTGGCGAATGGTCAGAGTCTCGCCCATGGTGCCGAAGAGCACCTCCTGGTGGGCCACCAGTCCGGTCAGCCGCACCGAGTGCACCGGGATGCCGTCTACGTCGGCGCCGCGTGCGCCGGGCAGGCCGGTGGTGGTGGCATCGGGGTTGGGCGGCATGCCTTTTCGCGCCGCGGCGATCAGCTCTGCGGTGCGGGTGGCGGTTCCCGACGGGGCGTCAGCCTTGTGTGGATGGTGCAACTCGATGACCTCCACCGACTCGAAGTACCGGGCGGCCTTCTGCGCGAAATACATCGACAGGACCGCTCCGATGGCGAAGTTGGGCGCGATCAGCACACCGGCGGCCGGCTTGACCACCAACCAGGCACGGACGTGGTCGAGGCGTTCCTCGGTGAACCCGGTGGTTCCGACGACCGCGTGAATACCGTTGTCGATCAGGAACTTCAGGTTGTTCATCACGACATCGGGATGGGTGAAGTCGATGACCACCTCGGTGCCGGAGTCGGTGAACATCGTCAGCGCGTCTCCGGCGTCGACCGCCGCGCTCAAGGTGAGGTCTTGAGAGTCTGCGACGGCTTCACACATGGTCTTGCCGACCTTGCCCCTGGCCCCCAGAACCCCGACACGCATGGGGGCAGCCTAGTGCGCCGATACCTGGCTGGACTACAGCGGCGAGCCGCCGCGCAGATGCTCGAAGATCAGCGATGTCTCCGTACCGGCGACGTCGGCGTCGGCGTTGAGATTGTCGACCACGAAGGAACGCAGATCGTCGGTGTCGCGGGCGGCGACATGGATGATGAAGTCGTCGGCCCCGGCCAGGAAGTACACGTCGATCACCTGGGGCCGACGCCGGATCTGCTGGATGAAGTTACGGATCTTGCCGCGAGCACCGGACTGCAGGCTCACCGAGATCATCGCCTGGAGGGGTAACCCGATCGCGGCCGGATCAATGTCGGCGTGGAATCCGCGGATGACCCCGAGTTCCTGGAGGCGACGGACCCTGCCGTGACAGGTCGACGGCGCCACTCCCACCGCATCGGCGAGGGCGCTGTTGGGGATGCGCGCGTCGGCGTGCAGGGCGGCCAGGATACGTCGGTCGACATCATCGATCTCGACGGTCCGAACATCCTTCGATTTATGCGGCCAATCCGGGCGCTTGGACACCTTCTGTTCGGGCACAAGCAGACTTTATCGAATTTTTGCCGGTCTGATTGCCGTGCACTCGAACGTTCTTCACACTGAACACACGCCATTACCGGACACACAGCCATTCGGCGGACCTAGGAGCGAGCGTGCGCGTCGGCATCCCGACTGAGATCAAGAACAACGAGTACCGGGTCGCGATCACCCCCTCGGGCGTCGCCGAACTGGTGCACCGCGGCCATGAGGTGCTAGTTCAGGCCGGTGCCGGCGAGGGATCGGCCATCCACGACGCGGACTTCAAGGCCGCCGGGGCACGGATGGTTGACGGTGCCGATCAGGTGTGGGAAGAAGCCGATCTGCTGTTGAAGGTCAAGGAGCCCATCGAGCCGGAATACGGCCGGATGCGCAGGGGGCAGGTGCTGTTCACCTATCTGCATCTGGCGGCCTCCAAGGCCTGCACCGATGCACTGCTGGCCTCGCGAACCACCTCGATCGCCTACGAGACCGTGCAGACCGCCAACCCCGACGGCACTGTCGCGCTGCCGCTGTTGGCGCCGATGAGCGAGGTGGCCGGTCGGCTGTCCGCCCATGTCGGCGCCTACCACCTGATGCGCACCATGGGCGGCCGGGGTGTGCTGATGGGCGGGGTGCCCGGCGTGGCGCCGGCGACGGTCATCGTGATCGGCGGGGGCATGGCCGGTGATAACGCCGCGGCGGTCGCCTGGGGTATGGGCGCGCACGTCACGGTGTTCGACCTCAACGTCAACGCACTGCGCAAGATCGACGCCGAATACGGCGGTGCCATCGAGACCCGGTACTCCTCGCGGCTGGATCTGGAGCACGCCGTACGGCAGGCCGACCTGGTGATCGGGGCGGTCCTGGTGCCGGGGGCCAAAGCACCCAAGCTGGTCACCAATTCCACTGTGGCGCAGATGAAGCCGGGTGCGGTCCTGGTGGACATCGCCATCGACCAGGGCGGCTGCTTCGAGGACTCCAGACCCACCACCCATGACGACCCGACGTTCAGGGTCCACGACACGCTGTTCTACTGCGTGGCCAACATGCCCGGCGCCGTCCCGCGCACCTCCACCTTCGCCTTGACCAACGCCACCATGCCGTATGTGCTCAAACTGGCCGACAAGGGCTGGCAGGGCGCATGCTTCTCCGATCCGGCGCTGGCCAAGGGCCTGTCGACCCATGACGGCAAACTGCTCAACGCCGAAGTCGCCCGAGACCTCGATCTGTACTACACCGACCCGGCCGGTCTGCTCGCCTGAGCCGGTCATGCAGATGCCTACACCCACCACATGGATCGGCGCGGCTGCGGTCGCCCTCGGGTTGACGGTGGCCGGACCACAGGCCGGGTTGGCCGCCGCCGACGACTCCGCGTCCACCCGCGACCAGGTGTCTGCGCGGCGCGCCGGACCGGCCGACGGCCACCGGTCTTCACCAGATGCCGGATCGGCCCGGCGCGGTGGCGCCGGCCCTGCGGCGGCCGGACACCCCGGGCCGGCCGCCGCGGATGCGCGCCCGCCGGAGCAGCCCGGATCCCGGTTGCCCGAGCCGCCGAAACCCCCGGCCCCGGGCAGTGGCGCCTCGGCGGCTGCGTCGGCCGTCACTGCACCGACCCGCAGGACACCCACCATGCCGGCACGGCGCCAGCCGACTGGCGCCCCCCCGGCGGCAACCGCCCCGGCAATCCCGGTTCCGGCGCAGCCCGACACTCCGGTGGTCGCGACTTCGACCGTTGAGCAGGCCGCGCCGGCTGTTCCGACCACTCGGGTGGGTGTGGCCGCGGTTCGCGCGCGCCCGGTGGCCGATGCACTGGCCGGGCTGCGGATCTGGCTGGACACCTTCGCCAACTTCTATCCGTGGTGGAGCGGAAGCCTGCTGCCCCCGCCACTTCGGCGTTTCGGCTTCCACAGCAGCCCGGTAGCCGACCCGATGCAGGTCGAACTCGACCTGGCCGCGGGAGTCAGCAGCGCGGCGGTCCCGTTCACGGCCTCCTCCCCCGACGGCAGCAGGCTGCGCTACTCGGTGCCGACCAAGGGCATGGCGGGCGGACCGGGCCGCGGCAGCGTCGTCGTCGACAACGCCACCGGCACGTTCACCTACACCCCCGACACGGATTTCACCGGCACCGATACTTTCTCCTACGTCGCCAGCGACGCCACCGGACTGCATGTGCATGCCTGGCCGGGCCTGCTCAACGCCGCGTTCGGGATCGCCAACACCAGCCTGGCCGGCGGGCACCGGGTGACCGCGACGGTGACCGTCTTCAACAACGTCGATGTGCGTCCCGATCCGGCCGTGGCGGCCTACACCGACATAGTGGGCGACTTCAGCGTGCTGACCTATGACGTCTCGGGGATGCCCTTCCCGCTGTCCGGCGCGGCCTTCCCGCGCTTCCTCAACACCCTGCAGATCGGTTCGCGACTGAACACCTTCGACATCGTCAACGTCCAGGACGACGTCGCCTACCATCCGTTCCTGGTTGCCAAGACCGCCTTCCCGGACCGGACCGCCCCCTCGGTACCCACCTGGGCGTGGCCGGTGGGTGTGCCCTTCGCCGACGGGCTGAATTCACTGTCGGCCTACTACATCGAGAGCCTGGACCGCCGCTCCTGGACGACCCGGCCCAACCTTTTGGACCCTGGCGGCTTCAGCTACTCCCGCCAGCACATCCCCGGCGGCTCGTCGGTCGATGTCTACAACGTCGACGCCAGCGGAGGGTCGCTGACCAACACCGAGATCGCACAGCTGTCGAGCTTCATCGGGCAGCACTCGATCGGCCGGGCGGTCATCGTGACCGGCGACTTCGGCCAGCTCTACTCCGATCCGGGCCAGACGCTGACCGCGTTCGCCGCCGCCAATGGCCTGACCGACGCCTGGGTGCAGGTGGAGTACGGCGGCGCGGTTCCGGTCGACGCCTCGACCTGCGCCTACGAAGACCGGTGCGAGCAGCCCGACAAGATCTTCTACCGCGATGCCGCGCCGTTGGATCCGGCCGATCCGTCGACCAGCCCGATCCGGCTGCACCCGCTGAGCTACACCAACGAGGGTCTGAACTTCCGCAACGCCGCCGGCCGGGACCTGTCCGCCCACCGGCCGCAGTCGGTCACCTTCGGCTGGTCGGTCGATGCGATCGGGCCGATGAACGTCGACACCAAGAACTGGATGGCCGACCTGCCCGCACTGGCCGGCCTGCCGCTGACCCTGCTGCCGATCCCGGGCACCCACGACTCGGGCAGTTACGGCATCACCGCCCGATCGGACTGGGCGCTGACCGGCAAGGACGACTTCGGGGTGCTCACCGAGTTGCCGGGCTTCCTGCAGAACCTGATCGTCAAACCAATCGCCGCGGCGTGGGGAAAGACCCAGTCGGACAACCTGATCGACCAATTCTCCGACGGCATCCGGTACGTGGACCTGAGGTTGAGCAACGAGCCCGACGGCAAGATCTACTTCGAGCACGGTCTGCGCGCGGATCCCGCCAGCGAGGGAATCGACGACATCGCGAAGTTCGCCGACACACACCCGAAAGAAGCGGTC
>VERS01000191.1 GCA_018882545.1 Mycobacterium sp. | reverse complement strand
TCCCAGCGGTCCACCCCGTGAGCGATCCGCTGGCGCAGATCGCGGCGGGCCCGGCCGGTCCCGCGGGGGGGGCCTTCTTCGACTGCGACGGCACCCTGGTGGCCGGCTTCACCGCCGTCGCCCACGCCGGCGACCGCATCCGCCGCGGGCAGGCCCGCGTCGGCGAGGTCCTCGGCGTCGTGGAGGCCTCGCTGCGCTACAAACTCGGCCGTATGCAGTTTGAGCGGCTGCTGGTGCGGGCGGCCGGATACCTGCGCGGGGAGTCGCTGGACGAACTCGAGGAGATCGGCGAGCGGCTGTTCGCCGAACAGGTGGTGCACAAGGTGTATCCGCTGATGCGTCAGATCGTCGAGGCGCACCGGCAGCGTGGGCACACCCTGGTACTTAGTTCGTCGGCGCTGACGATCCATGCGGCCCCGGTCGCCCGCGCCCTGGGCATCCCGCATGTGCTGTGCAACACGTTCGAATTGGACGGCGACGGATTGCTGACCGGCCGAATCGCGAAGCCGATCGTGTGGGGAGCGCAGAAAGCCGCTGCAGCGCAACGCTTCTCCGATGTCAACGGGATTGAACTGCGGCACAGTTTTTTCTACGCCGACGGCGACGAGGACGCCGCGCTGATGAGACTGGTCGGGCACCCGCGTCCGGTCAACCCGCGACCGGGCCTGACGGCATTGGCGGCCGAGGAACAGTGGCCGGTGTTGCGGATCAGCGCGCCCGGCCAGCGCGGAACCGCCGACGCCCTGGGGCACCTGCCGGGGCTGGGCCGGGCGGTGCTGGGGACGGCGTTCAGCGCGGTGACACAGCGCGGCCGCCGTCGGCCCCCGTTGACCTGACTTTCAGCAGGGTCACCGCACCGATGACCAGCCACGCCACCAGCACCACCACGGCCTGCAGATGCTTGGCTGCCGCTATCCCGCTGCTCACCATCACCGCAAGCGAAAATCCTAGAGCCACAACGACTCCCAGTTTCCTAGCCGGCGACAGACGCGTCCCGGACTTGCGGGTCTCGGCGATGTCGGCGATCACCGTCACCACGAACACCGCGCCGGCGGCGATGCCGGCCACCGAGAGCACGATATCGAGCACCGTCATCCCCTCGCTGCCGAGCAGGACAGGCACGACGACGACGCCGGCCAACGCCTGGGAGAGGATGATTCCCGTCATGGGCACGCCGCGGCGGGTCACCCGGGCGAACAACGCCGGGAACATCCGGTCCTGGGCAGCGCACTTGGGGGCCTCACCGGAGAGCAGAGCCCACCCCACCAAGCCACTGAAGCCGGCCAGCACCGCGGCGACGGCCATCAACTGGCCCGCCAGCGGGGTGCCGAACAGGTAGGACATGCACAGCGAGAACGAGCAGAGGCCCGATGTGCGGTCATCGGCCGGGACGGTCCCCATGACGACCGCCGTCGTCACCAAGTAGATGAACAGACAGATCAGGACCCCCATGACCGTCGCCCTCATCACGTTGCGGCGCGGATCGTCGATCTCTTCGGCGAGGACGGCAACCGCCTCGACGCCGACGAACACGAACACCGCCACCGGAAGCGCAGCGAGCATCGCCAGCAGAGCGGGTTGACCGGAGACGTTGAACGGTCCGATGAAGTCGCGGGTGACCGAGAAGGGGCCCACGGTGATCAGGATCGCGATGGGTACGCAGGAGATGAGCAGCGCCGCGCTCTGCGCCCGGCTCATCGCCCGCGGGCCGGCGAGGTTGATCAACGCCGGAGCGAACAGTCCGAAGACCGCGATCGCCAGGCGCTCCGGCGTCGTCTCCTCGTGGGGGGTCAGGAAGTCGACGTAGGAGACCCACACCGTCACGATGGCAGCGGTGCCGGCCCACGCGGAGAGCCAGAACAACCAGGCCATCCAGAAGCCGACCCCGCGGCCGAAGGCGTCTTTGGCATACCCGTACGGCCCGGCCGCCGGGCCCAGTTTGGCGGCCAGGGAGCCGAACGACACCGCCAGCGCGAGTGCTCCCAGGCCGCTTACCACCAGGGCCACCAGACCGATGGAGCCGAACCGCGACAGGCTGCTCGGGAGCAGGAAGACCCCCGCCCCGATCATCGAACTCACGACGAAGACCGTCGCGCGCACCGGCCCGAGCAGTTGCCGCTCCGGAGCTGACGTGGCCTGCGTCTGGCCCGACATCTCAGATCGCCCGGTGCGGAACGTCGGTGATCAGCCCGCCGTCCATCACGTACTCCGAGCCGGTGGAGAACGACGACTCGTCGCTGGCCAGGAACACCACGAAGGTGGCGACCTCCTCAGGGGTGCCCGGGCGGCCCAGCGGCGCCTGGACGATGTTGTCCGGCAGGTGCTTGGTCATCGGGGTGCGGATGAACCCCGGGTGGATGGAGTTCACCCGGATGTTCTGCGGGGCCAGTTCCAGCGCCGCCGATTTGGTCAGCCCGCGCAGACCCCATTTGGAGGCCACGTAACTGTGCGCCCACACCGCCCCGCGCATGCCCTCGATCGAGGAGACGTTGATGATCGACCCGCCGCCGGCGGCGGTCATCGGGTCGATGACGGCCTGGATGCCGCGCATCGGACCGGTCAGGTTGACGTCGAGAACCTTCTGCCAGCGGGTCAGGTCCGCGGTCTTCAGCGGCGCGGCCTGCACGATGCCGGCATTGTTGACCAGCACGTTCAGCTTGCCGAAAGCCCCCACGGCGGTGTCGACCGCTGCTTTCCAGTCCTCGGAACTGGTGACGTCGAGGTGGACGTAGCGGGCTGCATCGCCGAGTTCCGCGGCGAGTGTGCCGCCCTCCTCGTCGAGGATGTCCCCGATCACCACTTCGGCACCCTCGGCCACCAGCATCCGGGCGTCAGCGGCGCCCATGCCGCGCGCGCCACCGGTGATCAGGGCGACCTTGCCCGCCACGCGGCCGCCGGCCGCACTGCCTTCTACACGTCCCATAGGGCGCAAGGCTACCTCCGGCGTCTTCCGGTGGCGCCGCACCGCTCGGCACGCCCGCACGTGCGGAACAAAGCCTTGCCAACGGCCGCGCGGTGGCATAGGAGAGACGGATGACCCTTCGCGTCGTCCACATCGGAACCGGAAACGTCGGCCGGCTGGCACTGGCCGAGCTGATAGCCAACCCGGCCTTCGAGCTCACCGCCCTGGTGGTGTCGAACCCGGCCAAGGTCGGCAAGGACGCCGGCGAACTGGCCGGACTGGCGGTACGAACCGGGGTCATCGCCACCGACGACCTTCAGGCCGCGCTGGCCGGTGAGCCGGATTGCGCGGTGTACTGCGCGATGGGTGACACCCGGCTGCCGGCGGCGATGGACGACGTCCGGCGCATCCTGGCCGCCGGTGTCAACGTGGCGGCCTCCGCGCCCGGGTTGCTGCAGTTCCCCTGGGGTGTCATCCCGGAGAAGTTCATCACACCGCTGGAAGATGCTGCACGGCTTGGCGATTCGAGCATCTATGTCAACGGCGTCGACCCCGGGTTCGTCACCGACCTGATCCCGCTGGCGTTCGCCAGCACCTGCCGGAGCATCGAACAGATCCGCTGCATGGAGATCGCCGACTATGCCACCTACGACGGCGCGGAGGTGATGTTCGACGTGATGGGCTTCGGCAAACCCCTGGACGACATCCCCCTGCTGTTTCAGCCGGGCGTGCTGTCGGTGGCCTGGGGCTGCGCTATCCGCCAACTGGCCGCCGGGCTGAACATCGCCGTCGAGGCCATCACCGAAAGCTACGAACGCGAACCGGCGCCGGAGGCCTTCGACATCGCCGCCGGGCACATCCCGGTGGGCGGGGTCGCCGCGGTGCGCTTCCAGATCAACGGCATGGTGGACGGCCGCCCGGCAATCGTCGTCGAGCACGTCACGCGGTTGCGGGGGGACCTGCGGCCGGACTGGGCCCAACCCGCCCAGCCCGGCGGCTCGTACCGCATCGAGATCACCGGCGAGCCGTCCTACGCCGTGGACATCTGCCCGACCAGCATCCTCGGTGACCATAACCACGCAGCGATCTCCGCGGCGGCCGGCCGCATCGTCAACGCCATACCCGCGGTGGTCGCCGCACCGCCGGGTATCCGGACCACGCTGGATCTTCCGCTGGTGAGTCCGGTGAACCTCTTCGGTTACGGGTGGTAACCGGGCGCCAGGACCGCCCCCGGATACATGCCGTAGCCGCCGTTGACGTACAGCGAGATGCACTGCGCCCGGAACACCCCGCTGCCGACACTGCAGTTGAGCAGCGCGGTCTGATCCGGCGCCGATCCCAGCACCCGCGGCGGACGGGGTCGCACACCGCAGTTGTCCACATACGGGTTCAGCGGGAAGATGCCGTTGTAGCAGGGGGCCAGCGGTGCGCGGTCCGCCACGGCAACCGGGGCGACAACCAGACCCCCGGCCAGGACGGCGATGCCGACCGCCACTGCGCGCAGAGTGGCCATAGCACCGACTTCCTCTTCGACGCGCTCTACGTTGAGCGCACTGCTGATTCTACTCCGGGAGATACGGCCAGATGACGGTCCCGACGCTGACGGCCTGCGCGGGCTTCCTGCTCGCCGTGCTCTGGATGGACTTGATCATCGACACCCAGATCGGCCTTCGCCCGGGCGATCTACCGTGGCCACATCCTCTGCGCGGCGGCGCTCTCGGCGTTCCTCCTGCTGTGGCTGATTGAGGGCTAAACTAGAACACGTTCCAGTCACCGGCCGAGGAGTCCCCCATGCACACCGCCCTCTGTGACGATCTCGGCATCGAGTTTCCGATCTTCGCCTTCACCCACTGCCGCGACGTCGTGGTGGCGGTCAGCAAAGCCGGCGGTTTCGGCGTCCTGGGTGCGGTGGGCTTCACCCCAGCGCAGCTGGAGATCGAACTGAACTGGATCGACGAGCGTATCGGCGACCGGCCCTACGGCATCGACATCGTGATCCCGAACAAGTACGAGGGTATGGACACCGACATGTCCGGCGAGGAACTCGCCGAGGCGCTGCGCAAGCTGGTACCGAGTGCGCACCTCGACTTCGCCAAGAAGATCCTGGCCGACCACGGTGTGCCGACCGCCGACGCCGACGCGCACGCCCTGCAACTGCTCGGCTGGACCGAAGCCACCGCGACCCCGCAGGTCGAAGTGGCCCTGCGGCACCCCAAGGTCACCCTGATCGCCAACGCGCTGGGCACCCCGCCGGCCGATATGATCGCCCGCATCCACGCCGCCGGCCGCAAGGTCGCGGCGTTGTGCGGCTCCCCCGGCCAGGCCCGCAAACACGCCGACGCCGACGTCGACATCATCATCGCCCAGGGCGGCGAGGGCGGCGGCCACTGCGGCGAGGTCGGCTCGATCGTGCTG
>VERS01000751.1 GCA_018882545.1 Mycobacterium sp. | reverse complement strand
GTCCCACAGCTCCGCCAGACCCACACCCTCCAGTGCGCTCATGGTGAGAACCGGCGGACGCCAGAGGGTCTGCCCCGGGTAGATCAGCCTCAGTGCCGCAGCCAGTTCCCTGGCCGCGGCGTTGGCTTCGGTGACGTGGGCTCCGTCGGCCTTGTTGACCACCACGATGTCGGCGAGTTCGAGCACACCCTTCTTGATGCCCTGCAGCTGGTCGCCGGTCCGGGCCAGGGTGAGAAAGACGAAGGTGTCGACCATGTTGGCGACCGCCACCTCGGACTGCCCGACGCCGACTGTCTCGACGAGGATGACGTCGAAGCCGGCGGCTTCGAGCAGCACGATGGTCTCCCGGGTGGCCTTGGCCACCCCGCCCAGGGTGCCCGACGTCGGGGACGGACGGATGTAGGCCTGCGGGTGCACCGCCAGCCGGGCCATCCGGGTCTTGTCCCCCAGGATCGACCCTCCGGTCCGCGTCGAGGAGGGGTCGACGGCCAGCACCGCAACCCGGTGACCCTGCTCGATCAGGTACATGCCCAGCGCCTCGACGGCGGTGGACTTGCCGACACCGGGAACCCCGGTAAGGCCGATGTGCATGGCCGAACCGGCGGTGGGCATCAGCTCCATCAGCAACTGCTGCGCCAGCTTGCGGTGATCGGCCCTGGTCGACTCCAGCAGGGTGATGGCTCGAGCCAGGGCTGTCCGGTCACCTGCCCGGATCGCCTCGGCGAGAGCGGGAACATCGTTGGCGCCCAGCACTTCTGGGATCATCAGTTCAGGTCGTAACCGAGCCGGCCGGCCAGCTTGTTCACCAGGCTGACCGCCGCCTCGGCGATGACCGTACCGGGCGGGTAGATCGCCGTGGCACCGGCGGCGTAGAGCTCATCGAAGTCGCCGGGCGGGATGACCCCGCCGACGACGATCATGATGTCCGGCCGGCCGACAGCGGCCAGCGCTTCCCGCAGCGCCGGCACCAGGGTCAGGTGCCCAGCCGCCAGTGAGGACACCCCGACGACGTGGACGTCGTTGTCGGCGGCCTGCCGGGCGACCTCCTCCGGGGTGGAGAACAGCGAGCCGACGTCGACGTCGAACCCGATGTCGGCGAAGGCGGTGGCGATCACCTTCTGGCCGCGGTCGTGGCCGTCCTGGCCCATCTTGGCGACCAGGATGCGTGGCCGGCGTCCGTCGGCCACGGCGAAGCGTTCCACCAGTCGGGTGGCCTCGGATAGTCCGGTGATGCTGCCTCCTGTGTTGGGCCCGGCTCGGCCGACC
>VERS01000190.1 GCA_018882545.1 Mycobacterium sp. | reverse complement strand
CCCCTACATCACGGTGCAGCGATGGCGTTCTGACTTCGACGCCCTCGAACTCGATCCGGCGGTGGTCCCGATGATCCTCAAGGGCAACGCGCTGCGGGTCCTCGGGCTCACCGGCGACCGTCGCTGAGACCCAGGCCCTCGGCGATGGTCAGGGACGGCCCCACCTTCCGGGGGTGACCGCTCTGCCCCTTCCGCAGGGTGCGGAGTAGTTCGTGGTACGGGCCAACCAGGTAGACGTTGTCACCGGCCCGCAGGATGGTCTGCCGCTTCGGGTACAGCCCGGCGGGGTTGCCGTCACGTTCGACCGCGATCACCCGGGTCAGGGTCGACAACTGCTGGATTTGCGTCCCGTCGAGTCTGCTGCCGGCCTGCACCACCACGCCACCGACCATGAACGAGCGTTGCCCGACCGAGAACGTGCCCAACACATCGAGGCCCATGGCGGCACCGACGAACCAGGGGGTGGCCAGGTCCACGGTGGAACGCACATGCCGAAAGTCCAGCCGGTGACCCACTGCGGCGCCGAGGGCCTTGTCATAGATCCGCAGCACGATCGGAGTCCGGGAGTTCGGCGACGAGCCGGTCAGCTGCCGCAGGATCAGGCCGGTCTCGATATTGACCATGTCGTCCTCGGTCAGCACGGCGACCGCGCGGGCCCGGTCGGCCCGCGCCGCGGCAAGTGTGGTGGGCAGTGTCGCATCACCGACGATCACGGGGATGTTCAATTCTTCGGAGACCGACAGGTAGCGGTTGTTCTCGTTGCGCTCGACCACGGTCACCGCGTGTCCGGAGTCCTTGAGCAAACTGGCCACCCGGACGCCGAATGAGCCCAGTCCGACGACCACGAAGTGCCCGCTGAGGTGGCTTACCCGCTGGCGGTCGGCGGCCAGCGCGACCCGCCGCGACACCAGGACGTCAGCGACGAACGCGACATTGAGCGAGATCAACGCGATACCGCTGAGCATCAGCGCCACGCCGAACAGTCGCAGCCACAGCGGTTGACCGAGCAGATTGAAGTCGCCGTATCCGACCGTGGTCATCGTCTCGGTGGCGAACGACAATGCGTCTACCCACCCCATGCTGGGCTGAAACCCGAACCGCAACATCAGCGTTGACCCCACCAGCACCGCGACCGCCACGGCCATCGCGCGGTAGAACATCGGGTTGACGTCGTCGTGGAATGCCCGTGCCCTGTCGAAGGCGCGGACCGGGGGAGAGCGATGATCGAGTCCGATCGAGTCCGTGCCGATCTTCAGACCCTGCGCGGTGAGTTCCTCGGCGCGGCCCATGATGGTGGTGGAGTCACCGGGGTACACCGGATCGTCGAGATGCGGGCAGGCGATCACCTCGCCGGGGTTGGGCGCACTGTCGCCCCGGATCACCGCAACCGGCGCGAGCCGGCCGTAGATCTCCCGCAACGTCCCGTTGCGTGCCGCGGTGTCGGTGGCGACGACGAAGTCGACGCCGGCGGCGGTGATGGTGTGCGCTGTCCGGCCCAGCATGGCCTCCACCACCGAGGGTGCCGCCAGATCGGCGACGTCGAGCACCGCACCGGGGCCGTTGTTGTCGTTCATGGCCTCGTGCAGCACCCGGTTCGACAACCGCGTCACCACCCGTACGCCGGGGTTCGCTTGACGGGCCAGCAGGGCCACCTCCAGATTCACCCCGTCGTCGGGGGAGGCGGCGATCACCGCATGGGCGGTGGCGATACCGGCGGCCTCGAGTGCGTTGGGCGCCTTGAGCAGGACGACCGATAAGTCGTCGTCGCTGAGTTCGTCGATGATTCGCATCGCCAGCGCATCGTCTCCGCACACGATGATGTGGTCGCGCATGGCCAAAACGCTACTGCGAAAACAGTCCCGGTCGGGTCAGGAGTCGAGTCGGAGTCGGACCGAGCCGTTACTGTCCCATCATGGCGAAGCTGCGGCCGGGTTGGCTGCTGGCACTGTTCGCCGCGGGTCTGTCGGTGAGCACCTGGCTGCCGTGGCTCACCACATCGGCCGGCGGCCGCGCCAGTGCGATCGGCGGGACCCTGGGCAGCATCGAACTGCCGCCCCGATTCGGGGTGGGCCAGGTGATCGTGCTGCTGTCCTCGACGCTGATCGTGCTGGGGGCGATGGTGGCCCGCGGTCTGTCCCGGCGCCTTGCGGCCGGGGCGGCGACGGCGGTCTCGATCCTGGTGGCGGGCTTGACGTGGTGGTATCTGCACACCCACGCCGTCGGGTCGGTCACCGCCGGATACGGGTTCTATCTCGGCGCGGTGTGTGCGGGCGCAGCACTGGCCTGCTCGGTGTGGGCGCTGGTGTCCTGCTTGATCAGTAACTGATCGGCCGTGCCGGCGGGCACGCCGGTAGGCTTTCTGCGGCTTCCCCGGCGTTGCCGGGGAGGCCCGCACGAAGGGAAGCCCATGCACATAGTGACCGATCCCGCTCGGGTGGTGGTGGCAGCCGGTCTGGCCGTCGCGCTGGTGGCTTCTCTGGCCGGGTGCTCCGGCAACAAACCCAGCGCCGAGAAGTGCCAGACGGTGTCCGCTCCGCTGACCGACATCCCGACCCGAACCGACCAGGAGCCCAAGCTGCGCATCCCGGTGCCGCAGGGCTGGGAGCGCAGCACCCAGATGGATTCCGAGCAGATCCGGTTCGCGATCCGCAGCCCGAAGCTGGCCGCCGAAGGGTTCGTCCCCAACGCCGTTGTGACCCTGCAGAGGACCTCGACCGATCTGGGCAAGCCTGAGCTGATCCTGCAGGCGCAGACCGACCAGCTCACCAAGAAGCTCAACCTGACCGACGTCAATTCCACGCCGACCAAGGTCTGCGGCGCCCCGGCGCTGTCGTCGACCTACACCACTCCGGAGATCAAACTGGGTAGCAAGCTGCCGACCGTCCCGGCCCGCAAGGCCGGCTCGCTCGGAGTTGTCTACCGCGGCGAGGACGCCAACTACGTCGCGACGGTCACGGTGCAGACCGTGAAGGCCGATGATCAGACCTACATCGCCGACTCCGAGGCGATTCTCAAGGGATTCCAGATACTGCCGCCGAAGTGACGGCCACCTCGGCACCGGTCAGCGTGCTGCTGCACCGGTCGCAGGCCAGCCGGCCGGCGAAGGACCGGCCGCAGTCGCGGTGGCGCATCACGATGGCCGGCCCCTCCGGGGCGTGAAACCATCGCTGCGCCCACTGCACGGCGGTCACCAGGATTGGGAAAAACGCCCGGCCCTTCTCGGTCAGCAGGTAGGCGCCGCGCTCACCCTGGTCGGCCTGCGGGTCCCAGCGCAGCACCCCGATCTCGCAGAAGGTCTGCAGCCGCTGCGCCAGCAGACTGGGCGGGGCGCCCAGCTGGCTCTGCAGATCGGTGAAGCGGCTTCCGCCGAGGAACACCGCTACCAGTAACGCTGCGGCCCAACGGTTTCCCAGCACGCTCATGGTCTCGCCGAACAACCCCGCCTGCCGTTCCGGGGACCCGGATTCGGAACGTCGACGGGTTGCCGACACCGGCGCCGAGCGGTCCCAGCCACCGCTGGGGCCGAGGGTGATCGCGACGGTGTCCGGCCCGGCCTCGCGCCGGCAGCAGCCGCAGCGCAGAACCGGTGTGAACGAGTGCCCGCACCGCTGGTGGCGCATGTCCGGCAGCCGGTCGGCGTGCTCGGGAACCCACCGTCGCTCCCACTCCCAGATCAGCAGCAGTAACGGCCACAGTGATCGGCTCCGGTCGGTGGGCAGGTACTCGCCGCCGACGTGGGTCAGCATCCCCTCTCCGACCAGGGTCCGCAGCCTGTTGGTGAGCACGGCGTGGGAGATCGGTAACCGGTCGCTGAACTGCCGGTAGCGGCTGGCGCCCAGGACGGCTTGCTGGATGATCAGCAGACTCCACTCGTCGCCGAGCAGACCGAGCATCCGGCCGATCGCATTGGTGCCCCCGGAGCCCAGGTCGGTCGGGCCGAGCGTCACGAAAGCCCGACGGCAGCCGCGGCGGTGTCTTCCTCCCGCCAGCGCCTGAGCTCGGAGCCGGCCACCCACGTCGAATGGGTACCGCTGGAAATCCGTTCCGGCAGAGCCAGTTTGCAGACCGGTCCGTCTTCGAGTCGGGCGGCGTCGAATACCAGACAGTAGGAGGCGTCGTCGTTCATATCGGTGGTCAGGGTCACCAGGTAGCCGTCGTCTTCACTGCGGCTGCCGACTCGGGGGGCCATCGCGGTCTCGCTGCCGTACACGCCCTCGCCGAAGCCGACCCGCTGCTCGCTGCCGGTCGACACGTCGTGGCGGACCAGACCGTCGAACAGGAACCAGCCGGGCTTTCCGGTGGCCGCGTAGGCGTAGCGGTATGGTTCCCCGCCGCGGGTGGCGTTGATCATGCCGAACTCGGAGATCGTTTCGCTCAGTTGTTCCTCGGTGCTGGCGCCGGTCTTGAGGTTGAACCGCCACCGGTGCAGGCGGGCCTGCATACGGTCCAGTGCCAGGAACCGGAAGGCGCGCTGCCACTTGTCGCCGCCGGTGTCCAGCGGGTTGGGGTCGCCCTGGTAGAAGCCGTCCAGCACGATCTCGTCGCCGTCTTCGTAGGCGTTGGTGAAGTGCAGCACGAAAGTCGGGTCCGCCTCGAACCACCGGATGTCCTCGGGCTGTCCCCGGCGGGGGATCACCGCGAAACGTGACGGCATCTCGGCGTAGAAGTGCGGAACGTGCAGGCCGCGCTCGAGCAGTTCGGGCTGCCAGAACAGCGGGAAGTCGTTGAGGATGGCGTAGTTTCGGGTGAAGGCCATATCGTGCGGTAGCCGCGGCCCGGGCAGCGGTACGTCCACGTAGTGCACCAGGTCGTTGTTGGCGTCGACCACCCCGTAGTGCAGGTAGGGCGCAGATTTGCGGTAGTTGAAGAACAGCATCTCCCCGGTGCGGTCGTCGACCTTGGGGTGCGCCGAGACACCCCAGTCGAAGGGGAATGAGCCGTTCCAGGTTTCCTTGCCCCGGGTCTCGCCGGTGTAGGGGTCGATCCGGTACAGGTCGCCGCACTGATAGAAACTCGTCAGCGCCATGCCGCGGTGCACCACCACATCGGTGCTGGAGGCGTCCTTGAGCATGGTCCGCGCACCCCAGCCGTGGTCGGCCTTCGCCAGCTCCAGCGGTTCGGCCAGTCCGGGCCACAGCGAGCCGCCGGCCTGCTGCTCGGCTTCGAAGGCCTCGGTGCGGACGAAACGGTTGCGGTAGAACGCCTTACCGTCGCGGAAGCCGACGATATGCACCATCCCGTCGCCGTCGAAGGGGTGGTAGAACTTCAGCGCCGGATGCAAGGGGTTCTCGGTGTTGCGCAGGTACAGACCGTCGAGGTCGGCGGGAATCTCGCCCTCGACGGCGCTCAGATC
>VERS01000750.1 GCA_018882545.1 Mycobacterium sp. | reverse complement strand
ATTGAAGGGCACGCGGTACTTCAGCGGAGCAGCCGCCTCGCCCGTCGGCGTTCCTGCGAACGGATCGGTGCTGGCACCTTGGGCCTGAGCCATTGCGGCACGGAAGTCGAGATCGCGCGCTTTGTAGTTCGGCGTGTCAGCGTTGGCGATATTGGCCGAGAGCACTTCCAGCCGCTGCCCTCGCAGCCGCAGGGCGCGCTCGTGGATGGCAAGGTCCTTGTCGAGGAAGTTCATGAACGGTGCATTGCACAAGCCGTGCCAAGCCCTCAAGAACCTGCGCGTGGTGTCGATTCCCGTGGCAAGTGCCTGAACCGGAGCATCACCACCGCTGCCACCGGTCAGCCACGACAGCAGGCTGACACCGATCCCCGACACCGATCCCCGAGCCGCCGCCGCGGTCATCACCGGAACTGACGCCGCCGGAGCCGCCGCCCGGCCACTGACCGTCGCGGCCACCTCAAAACCTCCCGCTGTGGGCGGCACGGCCGACGCCGGCGCCGGCACCGAAACCGGCCCGTCCAGCCCCGGGGCCGTCTGCGGTGCGGCCGGTCCGACAACCGCCGACGGGGCCGAACTCCGCGACATCACATCGGTCGGAGCTGAAAAGCCCGGCCCAACAACCGAATCACCGTTTCTCCCCAGACCCTCCAACAGCGCCGGATGATCGTGTCCGGCCGTCGCGGTAGACCGTTGGACCGGAGATATCTGGCCGCGAGGCTTGCGCACCGGACCCGAAGACCGATCACCGGCGATGCTGCCCCCGGCGTCAACGGCGGACTGCCCACCCCTGCCCCCCGGCCCGCCGCGAAGATCCGCGTCGTCAGGTTCGGCACCCGACCCCGACCGCGACCCGCCCGGCGAACCCCCATCCGCCGAGCCCACTGAGCCGGACGAACCCGTTGTGTCGGCGACGGCGACCGCCGGAACCGACACCACCGCCGCGCCGATCCCCAGAGCGACGGCCAATGCGCCTACCCGGCCCACCCACCGGACGCTGCCGGTGCACACCGCCGGGGCGCCAATCCCAGCGCCCGACCCGACCACCGGCCCCGCTTCAACACCAGCCATTACGGACTCCTTCGCCAAGACATCCAAACCTCATGGTGAAAACAGGCCAAAGTTCTCCTCTATCACTATGGGCGAGCGGGCGGCGCAGAACGTCTCAAATGATTGAAATCGGCGCCGCGGCCCGAAGCCGGGTTGATCCCCGCACTGGGCGATACTTGGCAGGTGAGTCCCACCGTCAGCCAGATCGCGATCGCACCGGTGAAGTC
>VERS01000189.1 GCA_018882545.1 Mycobacterium sp. | reverse complement strand
ATCCAGAGCTTCGCGCCGAAGAGCATCACCGCCGCGCCCGACATCGAGGCCTACCTGAGCTTCGTGCTGTCGATGTTCATCGCCTTCGGCGCCGCCTTCGAGGTGCCGGTGGCGGTGGTGGTGCTGGCGCGCATCGGCATCGTCAGCGTCGAGAAGCTGAAGGAATGGCGCGGCTACTTCATCGTCGTGGCCTTCGTCGTCGCGGCGGTGATCACGCCGCCGGACGTGGTGTCGCAGCTGTCGCTCGCGATCCCGATGTGCCTGCTGTACGAGGTGGGCATCTGGGCGGCGCAGCTGTTCATCCGCCACACCAAGTCGCCGGACGAAGCCGGCGAGTCGGCCAGCACCTGAGCACCTGAGCGGGGCCGGCGCGCCGGCCGGCGCTCACTCCCGGCGCCTGCCGGGCGCGGCGGCCACCACGCGCTGGCGCTGCACGATGTCTAGGCTCAGCGCCAGTTCCTTCTTGCCGCGCAGCAGGGTGATGACGGCGGGCTGGCCGGGCGTCAGCGCTCCATCGCGGTGCCGGGTAGCGTCCGGGTGCTGCCACCGTTTCTGTCCCGCAAGCACTTACCGGCGCGGTTGGCCAGACTTCGGGAGATCGACGGCCTGCTGCCGGTACTGGTTCGCGGACCGGGCACCGAGTTCGACTCGCTGCGCGAGTACGTCGTCGGCGATGACGTCCGCTCCATCGACTGGCGCGCCACCGCCCGGCGATCCGATGTGGTGGTGCGCACCTGGCGGCCCGAACGGGACAGACGCGTCGTGATCGTGGTCGACTGCGGGCGCACCTCGGCCGGTCGCGTCGGTGTCGATCCCACGACCGGGGACCCCAGCGGGTGGCCGCGGCTGGACTGGGCGATGGACGCCGCACTGCTGCTGGCGGCGTTGGCCGACCGGGCCGGGGACCACGTCGACTTCCTGGCCCACGATCAGGTGACCCGGGCGGCGGTGTTCGGCGCGCGGCGGGCCGAACTTCTGGCTCAGATCGTGGCGGCGATGGCTCCGCTGGAACCGGCTCTGGTCGAGTCGGACGCCGCCGCGATGGTGGCAACAGTCCTGCGCCGGGTAGGCCGGCGGGCGTTGGTGGTGATCCTGACCGACCTGAACCCTTCAGCCCTGCAGGAGGGTCTGCTACCGGTGCTGGCGCGGCTGACGGCCCGTCATCGGGTTCTGATCGCCGCGGTCAGTGATCCCCGGATCGACGAACTGTCCGCCGCCCGCGCCGACGCCGCCGGGGTGTACGACGCGGCGGCCGCCGAGCGGGCCCGCAATAACCGGCGGGCCATCGCATCGACGCTGCGGAACAGCGGGGTCGACGTCGTCGACGCCGATCCGTCCGCGCTGGCGCCCGCGCTGGCCGACCGCTATCTGGCGATGAAGGCCGGCGGGCTGCTGTGAGGGCCCTCGCCCCTCTTGCGCGAGCAGACACAAAAGTCCCCGACACGCCGAGCAGTTCGGGTCGTTAGTGTCTGCTCGCGCGGGGTGGGGTCAGGCAACCGGGAGCAGATCGGGGGCGTCGGCGAGATCCCCGGACTCCCCGGCCCGGGCGGCGCGCCGACCGAAGTGGATCACATAGACCAGGAACAGCACTTCGGCGATAACGCCGATGCCGATCCGGGCCGCTGTCGGCAGCGACGACGGAGTCACCAGGGCCTCGATCAACCCGCTCACCAGCAGCACCACCACCAGGCCCACCGCCACCGACACCACCGCGCGGCCCTGCTCGGCGAGTACCTGCGCCCGGGGCCGATCCCCCGGCGCGATCACCTGCCAGCCCAGGCGCATCCCGGCCGCGCCGGCCAGAAACACCGCCGTGAGTTCCAGCAGCCCGTGCGGGGTGAGCAGCCCGAAAAGCACATCGAGCTTTCCGGCCTCGGCCATCAGTCCCCCCACCAACCCGGCGTTGGCGGCGTTCTGGAACAGCACCCACGGGATCGGGATGCCGAGCAGGACGGCAAAGGCGATGCACTGGGCCGCGACCCAGGAGTTGTTGGTCCACACCCGCAGCGCGAAGGAACCGGCGGGGTGCTCGCTGTAGTAGTTCGCAAAGTCGTGGTTGACCAACTGGTCGAGTTCGGCCGGGGTGCCCAGTGCCGAGCGGACCTCGGGATTGCCGGCCACCCACACCGCGATCAGCACTGCGACCGCGAGGAACACCACCGCGGTGGCCAGCCACCACCGCCAGGCCCGGTAGGCGACCACCGGGAACGAGACCGTCCAGAATCGGAAGAAATCCCGCCATAGCGGGGCGTGTGCACCGGTGACCGCCGAGCGTGCCCGGGCGACCAGAGCGGACAACCGGCCGATGAGCACCGAATCGGTCGACGTCGATCGCACCGTGGACAGGTGTGTCGAAACCCGCTGATAGAGGTCGACGAGTTCGTCGACCTCCGGCCCGGTCAGCCGGCGGCGCCGCTTGGTCAGCTCATCGAGCCGGTCCCAACTGCCCTGGTGGGCGAGCACGAAGGCATCGACGTCCATCGACCCCAGGCTAACCGAACCCGCTCAGATACCAGCCCGCAGCGCAGGCGCCAACGCGCTCAGCGGTATCCGCGGCTGCACGATCCCACCGGTGATCGCCCAGATGTAGTTGGCCGGGGTGAAGTCGATGGGGGTGTCGCGGGCGACCGGATAGTCCGGCATGTAGAGGATCAGTTCGTTCGGGGTCAGCGCCCACGCCTTGTACCCCCCGGAGTAGACCTTGTCCGGGGTCCACCGCTCCGGGATGAAGGGGTAGGTGTTGGGCTGATGCGGCGGCACGGCCTGGTCGAGCGCCGCCTGGATGTAGGGGGCGCCGAGGGTCGGGATGGCATTGACGTCGACCACATCGGAAAGCTGGATCTGCCGTCCGGCTGCGGAGTCGAAAGCGAATGTGCGGTAGGCACTTTGAATCGCCGCACCTTCGAAGCGACCTGTGCTCTCCGAGTCGTAGGTCTCGTGGAACAGCACGGTGTGGATGTTGCCGCGATGGAACACCTGGAAGTTGGCGTCGCCTCGGCTGTTCTGGTGCATCTGCGCCGCCGCCGTCCGCCAGTTGTTCATCAACGTGGTCAGGTAGCCGCTGATCGCCCCGCCGATGACGGGATTGTCGATCTCGGCGGGGATCGCGATGTTGATCTGCCGGACCGGGTTGCGGTCGGACAACACCGATGTTCGGCAGTACTGGCCGTCCCACTGGCCGCCGATCTGATCGCAGAACGACACGGGCGACGCGACGGCAGTGGGGGCAGTGACGACCGTGGCCGCCGCGGCCATCGCCGCGACGGCGAGTCCGACCATCCGCTTCGTTGTCCGCATCAGCTGTCCTCCGGTTACGGGAGCTCGACTTTGCTTGCCCGCCAACTGCCGTCGACCTTCTCCAGGGTCATCTTCATACGGCTGCGGTCAATGCGCGGATCGGGCAGTTTGGTGTTGCTGACCGACTGGTCGACGAACAACAGCACCACGGCCCGGTCCTTGCTGGCCTCCTGCACCGCCGACTCCACGACGACGCCGTGTGCGGTCGCCTTGTTCTCGATGAGAAGCTGGCGCAGTTCCACACTGGATTTGGAGTACATGTCCTTGAACTCGCCGGTCGCGCCGTCCAGAACCTGCTTGAAGTTCTCGTCGACGTTGTTGGAGTCCACGCTGGTCAGGATCTGGGCGTAGGAGACCGCCGCCCGCTGCGCCTCCTCCCGGGCCTGGTCGATCTGATGCTGCTGCCAGAACTTCCAGCCGAAGAACCCCATCCCGGCCAGGGCGGCGGCCAGGGCGCCGATCAGGGCCGGCGCCACCAAACCCCGGCTCGTCGAGGCCGCGGTCTCCGACACCGCCACAACGTCGTCGGATTCGACGATGTGCAAGCCGTCCACGTCGCTCAGGATTTCAGCGTCGGTGCCGACCTGGATCGTCGTCTCATCGGCGGCTGTGGCGTCGGCGATGGTGTCGGCGATGGCGTCAGCGGCGGTCTCCGCGGCGTCGGTTCCTTTATTGGTCATGGAAGGGATTATGGCTGGCATCGGTGCGCGCATCTCCTGCGGCCGTCAACGGGGTGGCTCGATCGGCAGGGTCGGACCGCCGTAGGGGGTGGGTACGGAGAACCGGCCCTGCGGGGAGGGATCGGTCTGTTTGCCCAGGTCCGCGCCGGGCGGCGGGCCGTAGGTGTCGTCACCGGCCGGCCGCGGCGCATTCTTGGCGCCGCGGATCAGCACAGCGGGGTCGGTGTCACGGCAGTAGGTGTACATGAACGGCTCCGGGTAGTCCGCCGAGGCCGGTGGCAGACGCGGGGTGCCGTAGTCGCAGGCGTACCGCGGGTAGATGTCCATGTTCACCCAGAACCCGCCGTCGTGGATGATGCTGCTGAACGAGTCGAACAGCGAGCCGCGGTAGGTCGGGAACAGCGCGTTGAGGGCCGGCACCCGCAGGTAGAGCAACTCCGAAACGGTGGTCAGGTCGCCGAGCAACTGCACCATTGTCTCGGAGTTGTCGGTGAACAGGTTGTCAACCGCCCCGAAGGTTTTCGGTCCCTGCTCGGTCAGCTGACGGAAGCCGCCGGTCATCCGGTTCACTCCGTCGAAGACTTTGTCGAAGTTGCCGGTGGCGACCTTCATGCCCTCCTGCTTGTCGGAGACCAACTGCAGGGTCACCCGGCTGGTGCTCAGGATGCTCGTAGTCTGCGGCAGCACTCCGTCCAGGGTGGAGATCAGGTAGAGGCCACCCTCGATGAGGTCGTCGAGTTTCTGCGGGCCGTCCTTGCTCATGCCCAACTCTTTTTTGATGAGCTCGAACTTGTCGGTGTCGATCTGCTTGAGCATCCCGTCGGAATGGGCGAGCAACTGCGCCAGGGTGACCGGGACGTCGGTCTTGCCCATGGCGAAGGTGGACCCGTCGGCCAGGAACGGTGCCTCGCCGGTGCCGCCGTCGAAGTCCAGGTACTGCTCCCCGGCCGCCGACAGGCCGGCGACCCGAGCTTTGCTGGACTCCGACACCTCGATCCCGTCGTTGATCTTGATCCGGGCGTCGACGCCGTCGCGGGTGAGGGAGAGCTGGTCGATCTTGCCGATCGGGATACCGCGCAAGGTCACGTCCTGATTGACGAGCAGACCGCCCGAGGCGGGCAGTTCGACATTGACCCGGTAGACCGACTTCAGCGGATTCCAGCGCAAGGCGCCCAACGTGAGGTACGCGAGGCCGACCATGAGGGTCACCAGCAGGGCCAGCGCCGAAAGCAGGGCCTTCTTGCGGTGGCCGTACTTGACCGCTCCGACGATGCCGTCGGCGACCGTGCCGATCACGGCGCCGGCTCCGAGGCTGCGGCGGCCGGGACCGGCGGCGGTGGGGGCACCGGCGGCGGTGCGGGAACCGGTCCGGGCGGAGGTCGGGCCGGCTGGACGAACTGGCCGGGTG
>VERS01000749.1 GCA_018882545.1 Mycobacterium sp. | reverse complement strand
GGGGACTGCTTGTCGATCTGGTCAGTACGGTCGCCGTCGGCAACGAGACGGCCTGGCATCAGGTCGCCACCTTCCTGCACCAGCAGCACACCAGCCTGTCCGATGACCTCAGACCGGAGCCGCCGCCGTCGCGGAAACCGCCCGCGCCCAACCGGATTCTGCGGGTCAACACCAGGCAGATCCGCCGCTATGCGGCCGTCAGCGGTGATCGCAACCCAATCCACACCAGCATGCTGGGGGCCAGGCTGTTCGGCTTCCCCACCCCGATCGCGCACGGGATGTTCAGCGCTGCAGCGGTTTTAGCGAACATCGAAGGCCAGTTTCCGGATGCCGTACGGTACTCGGTACGGTTCGGCAAGCCGGTGCTGCTACCAGTCAGTGCCGGTGTCTACATCGACCGGGTTGCAGGCGGCTGGGACGTCGCACTGCGCAACATGACTAAGGGCTACCCGTACCTGACCGGGACGGTTCGTGCGCTCTAGCGAGATGCGGAGGTGTCCGCCGGGGCTCCCTTCAGGCCGCGCCAGAACAGGTTGATCAGGAGTTCGGCGGCCTCGTCGACGTCGGCGTCGCCGACGCTCACCCGGCCCGCCACTGCCTCACCGGCCCCCACAAGAGCCACCGCCATCAGGTGAAAGTCGCTGCGCGGATCTGGATTTCGGGTGCCGGACTCCAGCAGCCGAGCCACCAGGTCGATGATCTTCTCCCGGCCCTCCCGCACGGTATGGGCGAAGGCCTGCGAACTGGTCGCCTGGGTGTAGAGCACGATCCAGGAAGCCCGGTTGGCGTCGATGTAGTGCAGCACCGAGCTGATGGTGCTGCGCAGCAACTCCCGCGGGCTCTGCTTGAGGTCGATGTCGGAGCGCACCGCGTCGATGAACCGACCCAGCTCCCGGTTGAGGCAGGCGCCGAACAGCTCCTCCTTGGAGCCGTAGTACAGATAGAGCATCGGCTTGGAGATCTGGGCCTGCGCGGCAATGGCATCCATCGAGGTCTCGTGGTAGCCGTTGGCGGAGAACATCTGCACGGCGGCGTCCAGCATCTGCTGCTCGCGCACCGCGCGCGGCAACCGCTTGGTGCCTCCGGCAGCCATCCCAGGTGAACCTCCGGGCCGGCCCGACTAGCCGCCGCAGCGCGCGCTGGGACCCTTGATCCCGGCCATCCGCAGCACCGAGCCCTCGACGCCCGCCATCGGCAATTCGCCGCCGCTGACCGCCTTCTCCAGGCGGTCGAGCACTGCGGGCACCTCGTCGGTGGTGATCCACAGGGCCACGTCGACGC
>VERS01000748.1 GCA_018882545.1 Mycobacterium sp. | reverse complement strand
CCGCGGCACCGAGGCCGACCGGATCCGGACCGACCTGGAGAAGCTGACCGGCAAGCAGGTCCAGCTCAACATCCTCGAGGTCAAGAACCCCGAATCGCAGGCCCAACTGGTCGCCCAGGGTGTCGCCGAACAGCTGAGCAACCGGGTGGCGTTCCGCCGTGCCATGCGCAAGGCCATCCAGTCGGCCATGCGCCAGCCCAACGTCAAGGGCATCCGCGTGCAGTGCTCGGGTCGCCTCGGCGGCGCGGAGATGAGCCGCTCGGAGTTCTACCGGGAGGGCCGGGTGCCACTGCACACGCTGCGCGCCGACATCGACTACGGGCTGTACGAGGCCAAGACCACCTTCGGCCGGATCGGGGTGAAGGTGTGGATCTACAAGGGCGACGTCGTCGGCGGCAAGCGTGAGTTGACCGCCGTCGCACCCGGCGCGGACCGGCCGCGTCGCGACCGTCCGTCCTCGGCCACCCGTCCACGCCGCAGCGGGGCGTCGGGCACCACCGCGACCAGCACCGAGGCCGGCCGTGCCGCGACCGAGGAGGCCGGCCCGATCGTGGAAGCGGCGATCCCCGCTCCCGAGGAAACCACTGTCCAGATCACCTACGAGAACAACGCTGTTGACGGCCAGCAGAGCCGCGCCGACAAGAGCGATCTCACCCCCGACCACCTCCAGGAGTGAGCGACCCATGTTGATCCCCCGAAAGGTCAAGCACCGCAAGCAGCACCACCCCAAGCAGCGTGGTATTGCCAGCGGTGGTACCAGCGTGAATTTCGGCGACTACGGCATCCAGGCCCTCGAACACGCCTACATCACCAACCGGCAGATCGAGTCCGCCCGTATCGCCATCAACCGGCACATCAAGCGTGGCGGCAAGGTGTGGATCAACATCTTCCCGGACCGTCCGCTGACCAAGAAGCCGGCCGAAACCCGGATGGGCTCGGGCAAGGGGTCGCCGGAATGGTGGGTCGCCAACGTCAAGCCCGGCCGGGTGCTGTTCGAGTTGAGTTACCCCAATGAGGAGATCGCCCGGGCCGCGCTGACCCGCGCGATCCACAAGCTGCCGATCAAGGCGCGGATCGTGACCCGAGAGGAGCAGTTCTGATGGCTGTGGGCGTAGACACCGGGGAGCTTCGTGAGCTGACCGACGAGGAACTGACCGACAGGCTTCGGCAGTCCAAGGAGGAGCTGTTCAACCTGCGTTTCCAGATGGCGACCGGGCAGCTGACCAACAACCGTCGGCTGCGGGTCGTACGGACCGAGATCGCGCGCGTCTACACGGTGCTGCGCG
>VERS01000188.1 GCA_018882545.1 Mycobacterium sp. | reverse complement strand
CTGCCGGAGGGTCCGGCCGAGGGCATCCTCATCGGGACCGTCGTCAACCCGGCGGGGCTGATCCTTGCCAAAGCGGTCTCCGCGGGCGCCGTGGCCGCTTTCGCCGACCCGGGCCTGGGGGCCAGTCCCACCTGGCACGGCTTCGCCATCGACCGGGCCGGGATCGCCGTCACCGACGGCATCAGTGTCGTCGGAGACCAGCGGTTGCGCATCGACCGTCACGCGATCCGGCTCATCGACGAGGGTCTGGCGTGGGCGCCGGCGTCCTTTTTCGATCAGGACGGCAACCCGGTGCCAGCCTGTGCCCGCGGGACGTTATCGCGGGTGCAGTCCCGGCTCGAGCAGGAAGGGCTGCGCGCGGAGGTCGGCCACGAGATCGAGTTCGTCCTGGTCGGCCCGGACGGCGCGCCGATCCCGGATCGGCTGTGGGCGCAGTACGGGCTAGCCGGGGTGCTCGAGCACGAGGGCTTCATTCGCGAGGCCATGGCAGCGCTGTCCTCGGCCGGGGTGACGGTGGAGCAGTTCCACCCCGAGTACGGGCTCAACCAGTTCGAGGTATCCCTGGCGCCGGCCTCGCCGGTGGCCGCGGCGGACCAGTTGGTGCTGGCACGGCTGTTGATCGGCCGGGTGGCCCGCAACCACGGACTGCGGGTGAGTATGTCTCCCGTCCCGTTCGCCGCCGGAGCAGGTTCGGGTGCGCACCAACACTTCTCGCTTCTCCGCGGCCAGGTGCCGATCTTCTCCGGCGGTCACGGTCCGCACGGACTTACCCCGGAAGGTGCGGCGGCGATCGGTGGCCTGGTCTCCGGTCTGGAGCAGGCGCGGCTGGTGTTCTGCGGGTCGATCGTGTCGGGGTTGCGGATGCGGCCGGGTAACTGGGCCGGCGCCTACGCCTGCTGGGGCACCGAGAACCGGGAGGCGGCGGTGCGCTTCCTGCCCGCGACGCATGGCAACCGTCACGGTGCCAACGTCGAGGTCAAGGTCATCGACCCCTCGGCGAATCCCTACCTGGCCACTGCCGCGGCGCTCGGTCTGGCGCTGGACGGCATCGAGCAGGGCGCCGCCCTGCCGGCCGAAGTCACCGTCGACCCCGACGCACTGCCTGCCGAGCAGCGTGCCCGGGACGGCGTGGTGCAGCTTTCCGCCGATCAGGCCGATGCCATTGCCGCGCTGGACGGTTCCCGGCGCTTGCGTACAGTCCTCGGTGACCCGGCGGTGGATGCGTTGCTCGCGGTCCGCCGCTACGAGCAACGCTATGGCGACATGAGCGCCGAGGAAATCACGGAATTGTTCCGGATGGCCTGGAGCGTGTGAGCGCAGGTGAGGCGTTGCAGGACAGGCACTTTCGCGTATCAACACCCAGTTGCGTCGGCATTGCACGCCGGCCGTACTGTTCTCCGGGTCCGGTCTGACGCGCTTGGCGCCAGTCCACCCCGGCCAGTTGTCGATATGGTCATCCCGCGACCGTCGCCGGTGAGCCCAGCCGGACCGGCAGGCTGGCCCACCCCCGCAGCACCCGGGTCTCCCGGCGGGCACCCTGCCCGGCCAGTTGCGCGTCGGGAAAGCGGGTGAAGAAGCTGCGCAGCCCCACTTCGCCCTCGGTCCGCGCCAGCGCCGCACCCAGGCAGAAGTGCCGGCCGCCGGAGAACGACAGGTGCCTCCCGGCGTTGGAACGGGTGACGTCGAAGCGGTGTGGATCCGGGAACACCGCAGGGTCGCGGTTGGCCGCGGCCAGATAGATCACCGTGAACTCGCCGCGCCGGATCGGTGTTCCGGCCACCTCGGTGTCGGTGCGGGCCACCCGCGCGGTCAATTGCACCGGGGAGTCCAGCCGCAGGATCTCCTCGACCGCGTTCGGCCACAACGAGGGATCGCTGCGCAGCAGCGCCAATTGGTCGGGGGATCCCAGCAGCATCCGGATGCCGTTGCCCAGCAGGTTGACCGTGGTTTCGAAGCCGGCTGCCAGCACCAGACCGGCGATTGCCTTGAGTTCGCTCTCATCCAGGCTTACACCGGCATCGGAAGCCTCGATCAGCTGGCTCATCAGGTCGGTTCCGGGGCTCTCGCGCAGCTTCCGCAGATGGGCCCCCAGCCACCCGTTGAAACCGTCCAGTCCGCGCTGCACGCTCTGGTACTGAGCCCAGGGGAGCCCGAAATCCAAACTGGGAGCCGCTAACTCGCCGAACTCCAGGATTCGCGCCCGGTCTTCGGCCGGAACCCCGAGGATGTCGCTGATAACGGCGACCGGCAACTGGGAGCAGTACCGGTCGACGATGTCGACGACGCCGTGTTCGTCGGACAGCTCCTCGAGCAGGGCAGTGGCGGTGTCGTCGACCCGGTCGCGCAGCGCGCTGACCGCGCGGCTGGTGAACACCGAGGACACCGTCTTGCGGTAGCGGGTGTGCTCGGGCGGTTCCACGGCCAGCAGCGACGGCGGCAGCAGCGGATGCAGCAGTTCGGTGCGGGTTCGCCGCTCCAACCAGGCCAGCGGCCTGGGCAGGGTGGAGCCCATCGAGATCACCCGGAAGTCATCGGAGCGCAGCAACTCGTTGGCGACTGTGTGGTCGACGGTCAGGCAGCTCACCCGGGCCCGCACCAGGGGACCTTGGGTGCGCAACTGCTCGAAGAACGGCACCGGATCGGCCCGGACCGCAGGGTCGGCTACGAACCGAGCCTGCGGATCCCCGCGGCGGGCCGAAACCTTGACCACCGACCGCACCACGCCGTGCATGGCCAGCCAATGCAACCGATCGCGTATCGACGTCACGGGTCAGGCCGGGGGAGTCCAGCTGACCGGCAGCCTCTTGATGCCGTGGATGAACGCCGAGAGCAGCATCGCCGGTTCCTCGGTCACGGCGATGTCGGGAATCCGGTGGCGCAGTTCCTCGAACACCACCGCGATCTCCCGGCGGGCGAGGTTGGCGCCGAGGCAGAAATGCGTTCCGCCGCCGCCGAATCCGACGTGGTGGTTGGGGGTGCGGGTGACGTCGAACAGCCATGGGTTGTCGAAGTGCTGCTCGTCGCGGTTCGCCGAGCCGTACCACATGGTGACCTTGTCGCCCTGTTTGATCTGCACTCCGCTGACCTCGACGTCGCGGGTGGCGGTGCGGCGCATGTAGATCACCGGGGAGGCCCACCGCACGATCTCCTCGACGGCGGTGGGGGTGTGTTTGTCGACGTCGTTCCACCAGATCTCGCGCTGCTCGGGGTAGCGGGACAGCGCGAGCACGCCGTGGCTGATGGCGTTGCGGGTGGTCTCGTTGCCGGCGACCGCCAGCAGGATGAAGAACGACGCGATCTCGGCGGAGGTGAGTTTCTCCCCGTCGACCTCGGCGGCCACCAGTGCGGTGGTGAGGTCCTCGCGCGGGTTTGACCTGCGATCCTCGGCCAGCGCGGTTGCATACGCGCCGATGTCGAGGGCTACCTTGATGAACTCCTCGTAGTCGGTGGTCAGATCGGGATCGCCGAAGCCGAGGATGATGTTGGTCCAGTGGAAGATCTTCTGGTGGTCACTCTCCGGGATGCCCATCATGTCGCAGATCACCTGCAGTGGCAGCGGCCCGGACAGCTCGTTGACCAGTTCGGCCTGCCCGTCGGGGTGGTTGGCGATCAGGTCGTCGACCAGCCGCCGCGCCCGATCGCGGACCGAGTCCTCAGTGCGCGCGACGACTTTCGGGGTGAACGCGCTGCGGACGATGCCGCGCAGCCGAGCATGGCGGGGGTCGTCGAGGGCGATCATCGACCCGAAGTACTCGGCGACCTCGGGCACCTGGTCGGCGATCGTGATGTTCGGGTAGGAGCTGAAGATCTCCGGGTGCCGGCTGGCGAAGTGGACGTCGTCGAAGCGGGTCAGCGCCCAGTGGCCGGGGCCGCGCTCGAATCCCTCGAACTCGATCTCGGTGAAGAACATGATCGGCGCCTCCCGGCGCAGGGTGGCGAAGGCGCCGTCCCGGAAGTCGTCGTCCTTGCCCCAAAACCGCAGGCTTCCAAGCCAGACATCCTTCAGCGGTACCTCCGGTGGCGCCTGGCCGTTGACGCGTGTCGAGATGCCCATGACTCCCACAGTAGATGCCGACCCGATCGAGGGTCAGTCCTCTTCGACGACCTTCTTGATTCGCTCCAGCGTGGTGCGCATGTCCCGGACGTTGCGCCGGCCGCGCAGGTACCCGGCGAACATCCAGAACACCCGTACCGGCAGCGAGGTGTTCAGTCGGAACGACTCGGTGACGTCGGTGCCCTCACCGCGCGGGGTGAACCGGTAGTGCCAGTTGTTGACGGCGGCGTCACCGGGGCCGAGAACGGCGAACCCGAACTCTTTGCCGGGCTCGCAGGCGGTGACGCGGCAGGTGGTCCAGTACACCGGCCCGATCTCGTTGCGCTTGACGTGCCCGCGGAACTTCGCGCCCAGCGCCGGGCCGGTGGCCCCGTCGAGCCACTCGCACTCGAACACCTCGGGGGAGAAGCGGCCGGTGTTGCGGACGTCGGCGACCAGATTCCAGATCTTGTCGGCCGGGGCGTTCATGTGCACCGTCACAGAACCTTCCATGACCGCAATCCTAGGGTTGCTCCAGCCTGTAGACGTTGTCCGGGGTGATCACCGAGGTGATGGCGGTGGCCAGCACCGCACTGGGATCCAGGCCGGCCGGTGTGGCGATATCGGTGTTGATCATCAGCACCAGGGTCATCTTCCGCTCGGGCAGGTAGACGGCGAGGGTCTGGTATCCGGGCACGCTGCCGTTATGCCCCACCCACCCGGCGACCTCGAAAATGCCCATCCCGTAACGGAAGCCGGCGGGACCGCCCGGCTCGGGGGTGGTGTTCAGCAGTTGCTCCCGCAGTCCCGGACTCAGCAGGTCCCCGTTCGCCAACGCGGGAGTCCAGGTGCGCATATCCGCCAGCGTGGAGGTCATGGCTCCGGCGGCCCAGGTGATGCTGGCGGTCCAGTCCGTGGCGTCCAGCGGAGGAGCTCCGTCCTCGAAAGCGCTGGTGTAGCCCCGCGCGTGCGGGTCGGGCAAGGCGGTTCCGCCGGGAAGTGCGGTCTGGTCCAGGCCCAGTCGGCCGAAGATGTTTGCCTTCAGGGAGTCGGCCAGCGAGCCCCCGCTGACCCGCTCCACCAACAGGCCCAACAGGATGTAATTGGTGTTGGTGTAGTCGAACCTCTCCCCGGGCGTGAACTGGGGTGGCGCGCTGAAGGCCCAGCCCAGCAGCTCGGCGGGGGTGAACTCCCGGCGCGGGTCGGCGGCCACGGTCTGCTCGAAGCCCTCGACCTTGGTGTAGTCGGTCAACCCGCTGCGCATGGTGATCAACTGGCGCACGGTGATCGCGTCGCCGTTCGGGACGCCGTCGACGTAGTCGGTGATCGGATCGTCCAGATCGACCTTGCCCTCATCGACCAGCATGAGTACGGCGGTGGCGGTGAACGTCTTGGTGA
>VERS01000187.1 GCA_018882545.1 Mycobacterium sp. | reverse complement strand
CTCTACACCGACGTCACCCGCCCCCTCGCCGATGCCGGACCGGTTCTTTCGGAGACCCTCGACGCCTACCTCGACAGCGGTGGCGCCATCGAAGCGTGCGCGCGGAAACTGTTCGTTCATCCAAATACCGTCCGTTACCGCCTGAAGCGGATCACCGACTTCACCGGCCGCGACCCCACCGTGCCCCGGGACGCCTACGTGCTGCGGGTCGCCACCACCGTCGGCCGCCTGAGCTTTCCGGCCGGCCCGGTCGGCAGATCCCAGAGCAGTGCAAACGCCTCATCGACACAGCTCACATCACCGCTGGTTGGCCTGGGCCGAGACAACTGAGGTCGCGCTGCGGTGTCGCTGACGTCGCAGATGATGGCAATTTTGTAGGGTTACCACAAAAACCTAAGACAAGGTTCATAATCCCTTACACCCCGAAATTTACCGTTCACAGTGTTCTCTTAGAGATGTGATCGCCCTCCTCGCGCCCGGCCAGGGTTCGCAGACCCCCGGCATGCTCGCCGAGTGGCTGGAACTCCCCGGCGCCGCCGACCGGGTGGCCGCCTGGTCACAGATCAGCGGCCTGGATCTGGTCCGGCTGGGAACGACAGCCACCGCCGAGGAGATCACCGACACCGCTGTCACCCAACCGCTCGTCGTGGCGACCACCCTGTTGGCCTACGGCGAATTGGCCGAGCGGGGCCTGCCCGGCCAGACCGTCGTGGCCGGCCACTCGGTCGGCGAGATCGCGGCCTACGCCATCGCCGGGGTCATCTCACCTGACGACGCCGTCAGGCTCGCCGCGGTCCGCGGCACCGAGATGGCCAAGGCATGTGCCGCCGAAGCGACCGGGATGTCGGCGGTCCTCGGCGGCGACGAAGCCGAGGTGCTGGCTCGGCTGGATGCCCTGGAACTGGTGCCGGCCAACCGTAATGCGGTGGGCCAGATCGTGGCGGCCGGCGCGGTCTCCGCGCTGGAGAAGCTGGCCGAGGATCCGCCCGCCAAGGCCAGGGTCCGGCAGCTGGCCACCGCGGGCGCGTTCCACACCCGCTACATGGCCTCGGCCCTGGACGGCTACGCCGCCGCGGCCGGGCAGGTCAGTGCCGCCGACCCGACCACCACGCTGCTGTCCAATTTCGACGGAGCGCCGGTGAGTTCTGCGGCCGAGGCGATGGACAAACTCATCGCCCAACTCACCCGACCGGTCCGGTGGGACCTGTGCACCCAGACCATGCGCGAACTCAACACCGCCGCGATCGTCGAGTTCCCGCCTGCGGGCACCCTGACCGGCATCGCCAAACGAGAACTTCGGGGCGTCGCGACGCACGCCGTCAAGACACCCGCAGATCTGGACGGGGTGGCCGACCTGTAAAGGCCAGCCCGCCAGGACAACCCAATAGATCGAACGTCGTACCCCACAACAACCCGAAGGGAGCACACTGTGCCCGCCAGTCAGGAAGAAATCATCGCCGGCCTCGCCGAGATCATCGAAGAGGTCACCGGTATCGAGCCGTCCGAGGTCACCCCGGAGAAGTCCTTTGTCGACGATCTGGACATCGACTCGCTGTCGATGGTGGAGATCGCCGTGCAGACCGAGGACAAGTACGGCGTGAAGATTCCGGATGAGGATCTGGCCGGCTTGCGCACCGTCGGTGACGTGGTCGCCTACATCCAGAAGCTGGAAGAGGAGAACCCCGAGGCCGCGGCCGCGCTGCGCGAGAAGTTCGCTTCGGAGAAGTGACGGTGTCTTCCTCCGGACCCTCCGCCAGGCCTTCAACCGCCAACGGGGGCTTCCCGAGCGTCGTGGTCACCGCCGTCGAGGCGACCACGGCGCTCGGCGCCGATATCGACACCACCTGGAAGGGCCTGCTTGCCGGGGAAAGCGGAATCCGGGTGCTCGAGGATGAATTCGTCACCAAGTGGGACCTGCCGGTGCGTATCGGCGGGCATCTGGTGGATCCGATCGACGACCACATGGGCCGACTGGAAATGCGCCGGATGTCCTACGTCCAGCGGATGTCGAAGTTCCTCGGCAGACGGATGTGGGACTCCATCGGCGACCCCGAGGTCGATCCGGACCGCTTCACCGTGGTGATCGGCACCGGTCTGGGCGGCGGCGAGAAGATCGTCGAAACCTACGACCTGATGAACGAGGGCGGCCCCCGCAAGGTGTCTCCGCTGGCCGTGCAGATGATCATGCCCAACGGTGCGGCGGCGGTCGTCGGTCTGGACCTGGGCGCCCGGGCCGGGGTGATCACCCCGGTGTCGGCGTGCTCGTCGGGGTCGGAGGCGATCGCTCACGCCTGGCGGCAGATCGTCATGGGCGACGCCGACATCGCCGTGTGCGGCGGCGTCGAGGGGATGATCGAGGCACTGCCGATCGCAGCGTTCTCGATGATGCGCGCGATGTCGACCCGCAACGACGATCCGGCGGCCGCATCCCGGCCGTTCGACAAGGATCGCGACGGTTTCGTGTTCGGCGAGGCCGGGGCACTGATGGTCATCGAGACCGAGGAGCACGCCAAGGCACGCGGTGCGACACCGCTGGCCCGACTGTTGGGTGCCGGCATCACCTCGGATGCCTACCACATGGTGGCTCCGGCCCCGGACGGCCTGCGGGCCGGCCGGGCGATGACCCGGGCGATGGAACTTGCCGGCCTGTCCGCCAAGGACATCGACCACGTCAACGCGCACGCCACCGCCACGCCGATCGGCGATACCGCCGAAGCCGAGGCGATCCGGGTCGCCGGGGTCGAGCATGCGCCGGTCTACGCCCCGAAGTCCGCCCTCGGACACTCCATCGGTGCGGTGGGCGCCCTGGAGTCGATCCTGACGGTGTTGTCGCTGCGGGACGGGGTGATTCCGCCCACGCTCAATTACGAGACACCGGATCCGGAGATCGACCTCGATGTCGTCGCGGGTGAACCTCGTTACGGCGACTTCAAATACGCGATCAACAACTCGTTCGGCTTCGGCGGACACAACGTGGCGCTCGCGTTTGGAAGGTACTAGGTCTGGGGGAAGGACCAAACTGCTCCGATGGCACAGCTGACAACTGGGAACGGTCTGCCGGACGTGGTCGTCACCGGCATCGCCATGACGACCGCGCTCGCAACAGACGCTGAAAACACCTGGAAGAACCTCCTCGACGGACAGTCGGGCATTCGCAGGCTCGAAGACCCGTTCATCGAGGAGTACGACCTGCCGGTGCGCATCGGTGGGCATCTACTGGAGGATTTCGAGGCCGAGCTCAACAAGGTCGAGCTCAGACGGATGTCCTATCTGCAGCGGATGGCGACGGTGATCGGCCGCCGGGTCTGGCAGAACGCCGGATCCCCCGAGGTCGACACCCGCCGTCTGATGGTGTCGATAGGCACCGGGATGGGCTCCTCTGAAGAACTGCTGTTCGCCTACGACGGTATGCGGTCCAACGGCCTGCGCGCGGTGTCACCGTTGGTGGTCCAAAAGTTCATGCCCAACGGAGCCGCCGCGGTCATCGGTCTGGAACGGCAGGCCAAGGCCGGAGTGTGCACCGCCATCTCGGCTTGCGCATCAGGCTCCGAGGCGATCGCCAACGCTTGGCGCAACATCGTCTACGGCGAGGCCGATATGGCGATTTGCGGCGGTGTGGAGACCAAGATCGAAGCGGTCCCGATCGCCGGGTTCGCCCAGATGCGCATCGTGCTCTCGACCACCAACGACGACCCGGCCGGTGCCTGCCGGCCCTTCGACCGCGACCGCAACGGATTCGTGTTCGGTGAAGCCGCCGCGCTGTTGGTCATCGAGACCGAGGAACACGCCAAGGCCCGCGGCGCCAATATCCTCGCGCGCATCATGGGGGCCTCGGTCACCTCAGACGGCTATCACATCGTGGCCCCGGATCCCAACGGGGAGCAGGCCGGCCAGGCCATCACCCGGGCGGTGCAACTGGCCGGACTGCAACCGACCGACATCGACCACATCAATGCCCACGCCACCGGAACCTCAGTAGGTGACGTCGCCGAGGGCAAGGCGATCAACCGGGCGATGGGTGGGCACCAACCGGCGGTCTATGCACCCAAGTCCGCACTGGGCCACTCGGTGGGCGCGGTGGGCGCAGTCGAGTCCATCCTCACTGTGCTGGCCCTGCGCGACGGGGTGGTCCCGCCGACGCTGAACCTGCGCAACCTTGATCCGGAGATCGATCTGGACGTGGTGGCCGGCGAAGCGCGCACCGGCAGCTTCGATTACGCGGTGAACAATTCGTTCGGATTCGGTGGGCACAACGTCGCCATCGCCTTCGGCAAGTACTAGACCTGCCCATCCGGGCTTAACGACGCGAGACGAGGAGTTTGAGATGACGATCATGGCCCCCGAGGTGGTCGGCGAGTCGCTCGACCCTCGCGACCCGTTGCTGCGACTGCGCAGATTCTTCGACGAGGGCAGCGTTGAACTGCTGCACGAGCGTGACCGGTCCGGCGTGCTAGCCGCGGCCGGAACCGTCAACGGCATGCGCACCATCGCCTTCTGCACCGACGGCACCGTCATGGGCGGCGCGATGGGCACCGAAGGCTGTGGCCATATCGTCGACGCCTACGACCTGGCCATCGAGGAGCACAGCCCGATCGTGGGCATCTGGCACTCCGGCGGCGCTCGGCTTGCCGAGGGGGTGCGGGCGTTGCACGCCGTGGGCTTGGTCTTCGAGGCGATGATCCGGGCCTCGGGCCATGTGCCGCAGATCTCGGTGGTGGTCGGCTTCGCCGCCGGCGGGGCCGCCTACGGTCCGGCGCTGACCGATGTGGTCATCATGGCGCCGGAGGGCCGGGTGTTTGTCACCGGCCCCGACGTGGTCCGCAGCGTCACCGGGGAGGACGTCGATATGGCCTCGCTGGGCGGGCCGGACACCCACCACAAGAAGTCGGGCGTCTGCCATATCGTCGCCGACGACGAGGACGACGCCTATACCCGCGGTCGTCGGTTGGTCGGATTCTTCTGCCAGCAGGGCCATTTCGACCGTGCCAAGGCCGAAGCCGGCGACGTCGACCTGCACGCCCTGCTTCCGGCGTCTTCACGCCGGGCCTACGACGTACACCCGATCGTCGAGGCACTGCTGGACCACGACGACGACGTCAGCACCTTCGAGGAGTTCCAAGCCAAGTGGGCCCCGTCGATGGTCGTGGGCCTCGGTCGGCTGTCGGGTAGGACCGTCGGCGTCCTGGCCAACAACCCACTACGCTTGGGCGGCTGCCTGAACTCCGAAAGTGCCGAGAAGGCAGCCCGTTTCGTCCGATTGTGCAATGCCTTCGGCATCCCACTCGTGGTGGTCGTCGACGTGCCCGGTTACCTGCCGGGCGTCGACCAGGAATGGGGCGGGGTGGTGCGGCGCGGTGCGAAGTTGCTGCATGCCTTCGGGGAGGCGACCGTGCCGCGGGTGACCCTGGTGACCCGAAAGATCTACGGCGGGGCCTATAT
>VERS01000747.1 GCA_018882545.1 Mycobacterium sp. | reverse complement strand
GTCACCGAGCTGGTCACCGGCTGGGATCTGGTCGAGTGGCAGGTCCGGATCGCCGCCGGGCAACCGCTGACCGTCGGCCAGGACGACATCGTGCTGCACGGGCACGCCGTGGAGGCCCGGGTGTACGCCGAGGATCCGGCGGCCGGTTTCCTGCCGACCGGCGGACCGGTGCTGGCCGTGGTGGAACCGTCCGGCGCGGGCGTGCGGGTGGACTCGGGTCTGGCTGCGGGCATGACCGTCGGCAGTGACTACGACCCGATGCTGGCCAAGGTGATCGTGCATGCCGCGGACCGCGCCGGGGCGGTCCGCGGACTGGATCAGGCACTGGCGCAGACCGCGGTGCTGGGGGTGGGCACCAACGTCGACTTTCTGCGGTTCGTGCTGGCCGACGACGACGTCAAGGCCGGCCTGCTGGACACCGGCCTGCTGGAACGGCTGGTGTACATCGCGCCCGACGTCGACGACGAGGCGTTCATCGCGGCGGCGGTCTGCCGATGGTTGCGACGCTGGCCGGACACCCCGGCCGATCCGTGGGACATCCCGGCCGGCTGGCGCGTCGGCGAGCACACCGGCTGGACTGTCCGGCTCAGTTGCGCAGACCGCACCGACCACGTGCACATCACCGGAACCCCGCAGCGCGGCGAAGTGTGGATCGAGGGCGGTAAGCGGCGACCGTTCAGTGCCGGCCTGGTTGGCGCCGGCCCGGTCGGCGAACGGCTCTGCCTGACACTGGACGGCATCCGCTGTGTGTTCACCGTCGCCGAGGGCGATCACCGGATCTGGCTGGCCGGCGAACTCGGCACGGTGATGCTGGCGGAGGTCCGCGAAGCCCCGGCACGTCCGGACGACGAAGTTCGTGGCGACGCCGAACTGCTCAGCCCGATGCCGGGTTCGGTGGTCGCCGTGGGCGTTGACGACGGCGCGGCGGTCACGGCCGGCGAGGTAGTGGTGGCGGTGGAGGCGATGAAGATGGAGCACTCCCTGCGATCACCGGTCGACGGGGTGGTCGAACTGCTGGTCGCGGTAGGGGACCAGGTCAAGGTAGGTCAACCGCTGGCACGGATCGCTGCGGGTGAGAATGATCGTACGGAGGACGGCAATGACTGAATTTCTCTCCACTGCAACACTTCCCGACGAATACCAGCAACTGGCGAAGACGGTCCGCGACTTCGCCCGTGAGGTCGTCGCCCCGGTGGCGGCCAAACACGACGCCGAACACTCCTTCCCCTACGAGGTCGTCGCCGGGATGGCCGACATGGGCCTGTTCGGCCTGCCGTTCCCGGAGGAGTACGGGGG
>VERS01000186.1 GCA_018882545.1 Mycobacterium sp. | reverse complement strand
GGGCAGGATGGTGCTGTGCAGGACTTGCACGCGAGGTGGACGGAGCTGATCACCCGTCACACCGGCGACCCCGATGCCCCGGGCGCCGGGCGGCGACTGCTGGAGGCCTGGGCCGAGCCGCACCGCACCTATCACGGGCTGACCCATCTGCGCGACGTCCTGGACCGGGTCGACGAACTCGCCGCCTACGCCGAGGAACCCGACGCGGTCCGGCTTGCGGCCTGGTACCACGACGTCGTCTACGCCGGTCTGCCCGACGATGAGGAGCGCAGCGCCCGGCGCGCCGAAGCCGAACTCGCCGCCCTCGGGGTGGCGCCGCAGTTGGTCGCCGAGGTCGCCCGGCTGGTCCGTATGACTGTCGGCCACGACCCGGCGCCCGGCGACCGCAACGCCGAGGTGCTCTCCGACGCCGACCTGTCCGCGCTGGCGTTGCCGGCGGAGGACTACCGGCGCAACACCGCAGCGATCCGGGCGGAGTACGCCCACATCCCCGACGAGGCGTTCCGAAAGGGCCGCCTGCAGGTGCTCGTCGCGTTGCTCGAGGGTTCGGCCCTGTTCCGCACCGAGTACGCCCGGCAGCGGTGGGAGGCCGCGGCGCGGGCGAACCTGACGGCCGAACTGGCGGTACTTCGCGGCTGATTCGACGGCCCGGCGATCGGGGGGGCATCGGGGGCCATCGGTGGTCATCGGGGGGCCATAAGCCCCTTGCATCGGGGCCTTCTCCCGGCCACGATGTGGCCCATGGCGAATGATCCGGTGACCGTGCTCGATGAGGGCGCGGCGTGGAACCTGCTGTCCAGCGTGGCGCTGGGCCGGCTGGTGACCTCCTTCGGCGGCCAGTTGGAGATCTTCCCGGTCAACTTCGTCGTCCAGAACGGCACGGTGCTGTTCCGCACCGCCGAGGGCACCAAACTGTTCACCACGGTGATGAACGACAGGGTGCTCTTCGAGGCCGACGATCACAGCGCCGCCGAGGGCTGGAGTGTGATCGTGCGGGGCACCGCGACGCTGCTCAACAGCGCCGAGGACATTCACCGGGCCGATCAGGCCGGACTGATGCCGTGGGTGGCGACGGAGAAGCTGCGGTACGTCCGCATTACCCCGGGTGAGATCAGCGCCCGAAGGTTCCGGTTCGGGCCCGCACCCGACCACGGGCATGTCGTGAGCTGAGAGCAGTTGTCACACAACTGAAAACGTCCGGACCCGGTGACGGTTGGACCCCGACGTGCGCCGCCAAGGACCTACTGAGCCGCGGGGGACTCCCCCACGATCGGTTCCGCCTCGGGGGCGGGCTACACCCAGTACGGCACCCGCGCCCGGTACTGCCGCAATGCCAGCGCGGCCGCGCACCAACCCGCAATCGTCAGCCCGATCACGATCCACCAGTGCCGGGGCTCCTGCTGGGCGCCCAGCAATGGCGCGCGCACGATGTCGATGTAGTGCAGCAGGGGGTTCAGTTCGATGATCCGCCACCACTGTCCGGCACCCTGTCGCTCCAGGGTCTCGGCGTTCCAGATGATCGGCGTGACGAAGAACAGCAGTTGCACCAGGGAGGTCAGCAGTGGGGCGATATCGCGGTAGCGGGTGGCCAGGATTCCGAAGCAGAACGCCACCCACACGCAGTTGAGCATGATCAGCACCAGTGCCGGCAGCACTGCCAGGTCCGCCCACGACCACGGCTTGGGGTAGATGATCGCGATGATGACGTAGATGAGGATGTTGTGGGCGAAGAGGATCATCTGCCGCCAGACCAGGCGATAGACGTGCACACTCAGCGAGGTCGGAAGTTGTTTGATCAGACCCTCGTTGGCGATGAACACCTCTGAGCCGTCGAGGATCGCGGCGTTGATCATGTTCCAGACGATCAGGCCCACCGTCACGTACGGCAGGTGCTCGGAGATCTCCAGGTTGAACAGTTTCGAGTACAGCAGACCCATCGCCAGCGCGGTGGTGCCGGTGGCGATGGTGATCCAGAACGGGCCCAGCACTGACCGCCGGTATTTCTGCTTGATGTCCTGCCAGCCCAGGTGCAGCCACAGTTCACGCTTGGAGAAGCCGTCGATCAGGTCGCCCCAGGCGCGACGGAAGGTCTTGGACTGGCTGGCCGCCTCGATGATGGTCACGGTCGGCGGAATCTTTCTTTGCGGCCCATCCGGCGCAGGCGGATCCACTCCCGCAGGCCGGCCGGATCCCGTCGGGTCACCAGGAAATACCACCCGAAGCGCACCCACTCCTGGGGCAGCAACCGGCGCAACCCCGGTTGGGACAGCACGTAGCCGCGGTTGCGGTAGGTGAAGAACCGTTTCACCGGATCGTCGGGGTACTGGGTGTGCATCCGTCCCCCGAGGATCGGCTTGAACTCGTCACTGCCGTAGGGGTGCAGGTAGACGGTGTCCAGGCAGGTGCCGAACGGTAGGCCGCTGCGCACCAGGCGGCGGTGCACGTCGTACTCATCGCCGCGCACGAACAGCCGCAGATCCGGAACGCCAACAGCTTCAATGGTTTCCGCGCGGAACAGTGCCCCGTTGAACAGTGAGGCGTACCCGGGCAGCAGGTCGCCGTCGGGGGAGTCCTTGGTGCGCAGTTCGTCGACCTTCCGGCGCCACACCAGGCCGCGGCGCAGCGGGAAGGCCAACTCCTCGGGCCGGTCCAGCGCGCAGACCATCGGGGACACCTCGGCCAGGCCGTGCCGGTCAGCGCAGGCCAGCAGGGTGGCCAATACCTCGCAATCGCGGGGATGGCCGTCGTCGTCGGCGAGCCAGACCCAGTCGGCACCCAGGGCCAGGGCGTGCAGCATCCCAAGGGCGAATCCCCCTGCGCCGCCCAGGTTTCGGCGCGACCCGAGGTAGGTGCTGGGCACGGGTTGGGCGGCGACGAGGTCTCGCACCCGGTCGTCGTGAGGGTTGTTTCCGAAATCGTTGTCGACGACGATCAGGTGGTCGACCGGTCGGCTCTGAGCGGCCACCATCTTCAGCGACGTGGCCAGTTCGTCAGGTCGGCGGTGGGTGACGACGACGGTGCACACCATGTCGGTCACGGTGCGGCGTCCGACCAGTCGCCGGCGTGCTCGGCCAGAACGTCGCGGACGTGCCGGGCGGCGTCGTCGCCCTCGTAGGCACGCACCACCTCCTCGATGCCGCCTTCCAGACGTACGGTGCCGTGGTCGATCCACATCGCGGTCTTGCACAGCCGGGCCAGGAATTCGTTGGAATGGCTGGCGAACACCAGGATTCCGGAGCGCTCCACCAACGCCTGCAACCGGTGCTGCGCCTTCTTGAGGAAGTCCGCGTCCACCGCGCCGATACCCTCGTCGAGGAGCAGGATCTCCGGGTCGATGCTGGTGACCACGCCCATCGCCAGTCGGACCCGCATGCCGGTGGAGTAGGTGCGCAGCGGCATGGACAGGTATTCGCCGAGTTCGGTGAACTCGGCGATCTCATCGACCTTGGCCTGCATCTGCTTGCGGGTCTGGCCGAGGAACAGCCCGCGGATGATGATGTTCTCGTAGCCGGTGATCTCCGGATCCATGCCGATGCCGAGGTCGAAGACCGGCGCCACCCGGCCTTTGACCAGCGTCCGGCCGCGGGTGGGTTCATAGATTCCCGACAGCAGTCGCAGCAGTGTCGACTTCCCGGCGCCGTTGTGGCCGACCAGACCGACCCGGTCGCCGACCTTAAGAGTCATCGTGATGTCGCGCAGAGCCTCGATGACGACGACGTTGTCGGTGTTTCGGCCGATTGCCCCGCCGGCCTTGCCGAGGAACGCCTTCTTCAGCGACCGAGTCTTGGCGTCGAAGATCGGGAATTCGACCCAGGCGCTGCGGGTCTCGATGTAGGGGTCGGAGGCCATTGAGACGTCGAGGGGCTAGAGGTACTGCCCGGTCCCGTGGCTATAGCTCCCCGCGGCGTTGCCTGCCGGTGGGGCCATACCGGGCGGCAGCGCCCCCTGACGCATCTGCTCCAATTGCGCCCGCGCCGCCATCTGCTGGGCGAACAACGCCGTCTGGATGCCGTGGAACAGACCCTCCAGCCAGCCGACTAGTTGGGCCTGGGCGATTCGCAGCTCGGCATCGGAGGGCACCGAATCCTCCGAAAACGGCAACGCCAGCCGGTGCAGTTCGTCCTGGAGTTCCGGGGCCAGGCCGGCCTCGAGTTCGCGGATGCTGGTCGCGTGGATCTCGCGCAGCCGAGCACGGCTGGCCTCGTCCAATGGCGCGGCCTTCACCTCTTCGAGTAACTGCTTGATCATGGTGCCTATCCGCATCACCTTGGCCGGCTGCTCCACCAGGTCGGTGATGGATCGCTGCTCGTCGCCCTCGCCGGATCCGCCGGCCTGGTTGCCGGTGATGATTTCGACGTTGTCGACGTCGTTGATGTTCTCTGTCATGCCGGTGGCGTTTCCGTTCCCATCCCTCGAGAGCACCCGACCACCCGTGCCAGTGCCGGGTGGGGCGCCGCGTTGTTCGTCGTCTAGTGACACTAGCCCGTCAGGCCTGCCGATCCCCCCGACAACCGGCAGCAAGGGCCGTGGAAACCAAGTTCACTGGCCTAGTATGGTGACGCGGTTCGGATCACCGCAGGCCGGGTTCTCCGGGTTCTCCGGATGCGGGTGGTCGCGGTGGGTTCAAAGGGTGGTGCGGTGGCTTACGACGTCGCCCGCGTGCGCGGGTTGCACCCCGACTTGGGAGATGGCTGGACGCGATTCGACGCCCAGGCCGGCATGGTGGTGCCCGAGACCGTCGCCAGCGCTGTCTCGACCGCCTTCCGAAATGCCGCTGCCAACGCAGCGAGCGCCCATCCGGCGGCCCAGCGCAGCGTCGCCCTGCTCGACGCCGCCCGTCGCGCGGTGGGCGACCTGCTCAATGCCGACCCTGCGGGAGTGGTGCTCGGCGCGGATCGGGCGGTGCTGCTGGCCTCGCTGGCCGACGCCTCGTCGACCCGGGCGGGTCTGGGCAGCGAACTGGTGGTCAGCCGACTCGGTGACGAGGCGAACATCGCTCCGTGGCTGCGGGCCGCCGACCGGTTCGGCGCCAAGGTCAGATGGGCCGAAGCCGACATCGAGACCGGTGAGCTTCCGTTGTGGCAGTGGGACGAGTTGCTGAACGGGGACACCCGTCTGGTGGCGATCCCCTCGGCGTCGTCGACGCTCGGCACCCTGATCGACGTCGGCGCGGTGGCCAAACTGGTGCATAACAACGGCGGCGTGGTGGTGGTCGACCACTCCGCCGCCGCGCCTTACCAACTGATGGACATCACCGACGTCGAGGCCGACGTGGTGGCAGTCAACGCCGCCGCCTGGGGGGGTCCGCCGATCGGGGCACTGGTCTTCCGCAACCCCGGCCTGATCGACAGCTTCGGATCGGTATCGGCCGATCCGAACGCCAGCGGTGCGGCCCGACTGGAATTAGGTCTGCATCAGTACGGCCTGCTGGCCGGGGTGGTCTCCAGCGTGGAGTAC
>VERS01000185.1 GCA_018882545.1 Mycobacterium sp. | reverse complement strand
CACCAGAACCGCACCGGCCTTGACGATGCCCAGCATCGCGATGACGATCTCGATGCGGTTGCGGCAGTACAGGCCGACCTTGTCGCCTTTGCCCACCCCGTGATCGATCAGATAGTGGGCCAACCGATTGGCCTTCTCCTCCAGCTCGGCGTAGGTGATCTGCTCGTCGCCGCAGATCAGGGCGACGCGGTCGGGCACCGCATCGATCGCGTGCTCGGCCAGGTCGGCGATGTTCAGGGCCACGGAACCTAAACTAGAACCTGTTACAGTTCTCCACAAGTGCGACCGGAAGGCGGCAGACGATGGCCACCGAAGACGCCCACGCCCTGATCGAACAGCGCGGGCATGTGCTCATCGTGACGATGAACCGCCCCGAGGCCCGCAACGCCCTGTCCGGGGAAATGCTGTCGATCATGGTCCAGGCCTGGGACCGGGTCGACAATGATCCCGACATCCGGGTCTGCATCCTGACCGGGGCCGGCGGCTACTTCTGCGCCGGCATGGACCTCAAGGCTGCCGCCGCGAAACCGCCGGGTGAGGCGTTCGCCGACGGCAGTTACGACCCGTCGCGGATCGACGGTCTGCTCAAAGGGCGCCGACTGACCAAACCGCTCATCGCCGCCGTCGAGGGCCCGGCGATTGCCGGCGGCACCGAGATCCTTCAGGCCACTGACATCCGGGTGGCGGGGCAGAGCGCGAAGTTCGGTATCTCCGAGGCACGTTGGAGCCTGTACCCGATGGGCGGCTCGGCGGTACGTCTGGTCCGCCAGATCCCCTACACCATCGCCTGCGACCTGCTGCTGACCGGCCGGCACATCACCGCCGCCGAGGCCCGGGAGATCGGGCTGATCGGTCATGTGGTGCCCGACGGTCAGGCCCTGGCCAAAGCCTACGAAATCGCCGAGGTGATCGCCGGCAACGGACCGTTGGCGGTGCAGGCGATCCTGCGGTCGATCCGCGAGACCGAGGCCATGGCGGAGAACGAGGCCTTCAAGACCGACACCCGGATCGGCATCGAGGTGTTCTTGAGCGAGGACGCCAAGGAAGGCCCGCTGGCCTTCAAGGAGAAGCGGGCGCCGCAGTTCAAGCTGCGCTAGCCGCCGGCAATAGCCCGGCCTGCCCGAAACCCAATCGGCGAAAACCGGGATCCTAATTGTTTATTCTGGCTCCCGAGGGGATAAAGCAGTAGTTCCGGATGTTTTCCCCGCCCCGGCCAGGCTGGGGCATGGGGGAGAGCCGACGAGGCGGGGGGTGTGCTCGATGCAGCCGAGCCCCGAGAGCCACCCGCCGGAGGATCTCCTGCAGGCCGCCGACGAGGCCGCCCTCGAACCGCATGCGGTCCTGGAGGCCGTGCGTGACGCCGACGGGGCGGTGGTGGATTTCAACTATCGGGAGATCAACCCCGTCGCCGCCGCCCAGCAGCAGCGGGAACCGGCGGATCTGATCGGCAGCAGCCTCGCCGAGACCCTTCCCAACGTCAAGACCAGCGGCCTTCTGGCCAGGTATGCGCACTGCGTCGACACCGGGAAGCCGCTGATCCTCGATGATTTCAGCTACCACGGCAGGGCGTTGCCCGGGGCGGTGCCGCGACCCGAACTGCCGCAACTTCGCCGTTACGAGATACGCGCCGTACGCATCGGCGAGGACCTCATCAGCGTGCACTGGCGCGACGTCACCGACCTGCTCAACACCCTCGATGCCGCCGAACAGGCCCGCAGCCTGCTGCGTGCCGCCACCGACGCGCTGCTGGATCCCCAGGTTCTGGTCGAACCCGTGCGGGATCGCCAGGATCGCATCGTCGACTTCATCTACCGCGAGGTCAACCGGGCAGCCTGCCACTACCTGGGTCTGAGCCGAGAGCAGATGGTCGGGATCTCGCTGCTGTCGACGCTGCCCGATCTGGACGGGTCCGGACTGTTCGCCCATTTCGCCCGCTGCATCGACACCGGCGAACCGGTGGTCCTCGACGACTTTCCCTACTTCAACGAGATCCTCGACGATGTGCGGCGCTACGACATCCGTGCCGGCCGGGTCGGCAACTCCCTGAGCGTCACCCTGCGCGACGTCACCGAGCGGTTCGACAACGCGCGACGGCTGGCAGAGTCCGAAGAACAACTCCGTCTGATGACCGAGAACACCGGGGATATGTTGGTCCACATCCGCGATGGCCGGTTCGCCTGGGTGTCCCCGGCGGCCGAGGAGGTTCTCGGCGCACCACCGGAGTACTGGCTCGGCCGGCGAGTGGTCGACTTCGTGATCCCAGCCGAAGACATCGACCAACACCGGGAACGGGTTCGCAGAGTGCAGGCCGGGGAGAGTTTCACCGGCCGGCTGCGGAACATCGGCTTCGACGGCCGCGTGCACTGGCTTCATTTCAACGCCAGACCCTTCTACGATCGCGAGGGCCGCCAGGACGGCTCCGTTGTGTCGCTGCGACTGATCGACGATGAGGTCGCCGCCGAACAAGCCCTGGCCGAGGCCCGGCGTCGGCAAGCCGATGCCGACGCCCTGTTCCGGCGTTCCATGGAAACGTCGGCGGTCGGCACGTGTCTGGCCAGGACCGACGGCGCGCTCCTGGAAGTCAACGACGCGTTATGCGAGTTCTTCGGATACGACGAGGCAACGCTGCTGTCCAAGAACTGGATCGACCTGACTGCCGAGGACTATCTCGAAGCCGACCTCGGCCACATCGCCGAACTCGTCGCGGGACGCATCGACTCCTACCGGATGACCAAGCAGTTCATCCACGCCGACGGCCACCGCATCTGGGGTGACCAGTTCGTCGCCTGTGTCCGCAGGTCGGACGGCGACGTCCAGACCGTGATCGGCCAGATCATCGACATCACCGAGGAAGTCGAATACCGCGAGCGCCTAAAGGCCGAACTGGACAGTGCAGCAAGCTATGTCAGGACGATTCTGCCCAAGGACCTCGACGGGGCGGTCAGGACTTCGACCCTCTACCTGCCGTCCAGCGAGCTCAGTGGCGACTGCTTCAACTTCGGCTGGATCGACGACGATCACCTGATGGTCTACCTGATGGACGTCTCAGGACATGGCGTGGAGTCCGCGCTGGTCTCGGTCTCCGTGCATGATTTCCTCCAACCCGGATCGCTGTCCGCCGAGACGATGGCGGCTCCCGACTCGGTGCTCGCCGCGCTCAATGAACGTTTCCGGATGGAGCATCACAACCACCACTACCTCACCATCTGGTACGGGATCTACCGACGGTCGACCCGTACCCTGACCTACGCCGGCGCCGGACATCCCCCGGCTCTGGTCTTGACGGGTTCGGGTCGACCCGAAACGCTCTGGTCCCAAGCGCCCCCGGTGGGCATGTTCGAAAACGCCCCCTTCACCGCGGAGACCAGATCGGTCGGCGCCGACAGCCAGATCCTGCTCTACAGCGACGGCCTGTTCGACTTCCCGGTTGCCGACGGCGGAAACTACGGCCTGACCGAATTCATCGACCTGGTCGCCGATTTGGCTTCCGCCACGGACTGGAGCCTGCAGGACGTGACCGGGAGGTTGGCGTCGCTCAGTCTGTCCGGACAGTTCAAAGACGACTGCTCTCTGGTGCGGCTGAGTTTCAGCTGACCGGATCGGCTCTGATCGCGGCGTACTGTCGCCCCAGTCGCTCGACGAAGTGGGCGAAGAACGGGGCGGATCGCTCGGTACAGATTCCGCGCAGAATTATGCGCAGAACCACCGAGAGTGTCGCGACCGCATCGTCGCCGCCGTCACTGCTACCGGCCCGCGCGTGCAGTTGATTGCCCAGCATTCCGACCCACAGCGTATGGCAGACGTCCTCGGGGTCGACGTCGGCGCTGACGTCGCCTTCCCTGACCGCCCTGTCGATCGCCTCCATCGCCAACTCCTGCCTGCGGATGCGGTTGGCCGGCAGCGTATCCGGATGGCCCAGGCTGTCCCACAGGTGAATACCGATCGCCACCCGCGCATCAGCGCGAGCAAGGTCGGCGACCACGAACGCCGCGCGAACCAGGCACTCCAGTGCCGGCAGGGGGGTGGGCCTCAGTTCCGCCTCGAGGACATCGGCAATCGCGCAGTCCGCGTAGTCGACCAGGGCCAGAGCAATGGATTCCTTGGTCGGGAAGTGGTAGTGGAACGCACCCTTGGTCACTCCGGCCCGATCGATCATCTCGGTAAGCGACGCGGTGCCGTAACCCAATTCGGTGAAGACCTCCGCAGCAGCGTCGATGATGCTCTGGCGGGTGATCTGCGCTCGAGCCTGGAGAGTCATCAGCCTGTCCTGCAGCGATCAGTAGTGCGAAACATACCTTCAGCCTAATTGTAGGGATGCCTGGCCGCCGGGTGCCGAAACGATAGCAGTCTCGCGGATCAGGGACGCAGTAAACAACCACCCTGCCGGTTTCGCCCACCCAAAAGTTACGATTACCGAGTCGAGGTACGGATAACGTGATCGTGAGGGGTGCGTTCACTTGGCTGACGCAAGCGAGCCTCCGGACGGCTCCCCCGGGACCTTCGAGGACCGGGTTCTCGACGCCGCCATCGACGAATTCCGGATCCGAGGGGTCGACGGCTTCAGCATCGACGGCGTCGCCGGGCGCGCCGGAGTCGATCCGGCAAGAATCACCGAACGGTGGCACGATTGGCGGGTTCTGCTGATGGATGCCCAGCTCAGCCGGGCGCGCAGCAGAATTCCGACGCCGATGAACGGGGATTTGCGCCGGGATCTTGCCGAATACTCCGAGGCACTGGCCGAACTGGCCGAGACAACGCAGGGCCGACGATGGTTCCACCGCAATCTGCCCACCGGTCACGATACCGACTTCTCCGAGGTTCGCGCGGACTTCTGGGACATCCGCTTCAGGGACATCCTGCCGTTCCTGCAGCAAGCAGCTGAGCGCGGGGAGATCCGCCCGGATATCGACCTGACCGATGCGATTGGGATGTTCAGTGCCGCAGTCTATTTCGATGTCACCTTCTATGACCGGGCAGTGCGGCCACGATACCTCAGGCAGGTGCTCGACATTTTCCTCAACGGCATCCTGACCGAACGTCGCTGATCCTCAACGATCTTCGAGGCCCCCGACGCTCTCCAGTGGGCCGTACAGATGTCGCGGGCCGTACAGGACCGACCGCGGGCGCGTGGTGGTCGATCTCGCGGTCACCATCGAGGCCACGGCAGCCGCCAGGCACACCGCGGCTAATCCGGAGAGCATGACCGGATTCCCGCGTCTGTCGAATCACCCATCTCGATCCCCCTCGATCAACCGCCCGTGCGGCGTACCCCTCCGCTTCAGAATGCACCGCTGGCACCCGGGCGGCTATGGATCAGCCGAGCGAACCAGGAGCCAGCACCGGATTGGACGGGGTGAACACCACCGGCATCGCCTCCAGGCCGCTGACGAAGTTCGCCGCGCGCAACGGCAGCGCGGAATCGAGGCGCGCCAAGCGCAAGTCCGGCAGTCGGGCGAGGAC
>VERS01000184.1 GCA_018882545.1 Mycobacterium sp. | reverse complement strand
GCCGCATGCTGTGCGCAGCGACAACGAGTCCGTCGTGGTGAACCTCGATATCGACCCGGTGGAGGAGCCGCAGACGGTCCCCTGGATCGACCCGATTCACAGGTGAGCCTTCGGGGTTGGGTCAACTCCAGCGCAGCGGCGCGAGGAAACCGAGCAGTTCGGCGTTGATCTCGGTGGGCCGCTCCTGCTGAATCCAGTGCCCGGCGCCGTCGAGCATCACCTGCCGATAAGGGCCGGTGACCACCTCTCGGGCGCGGTCGGTCTTGGTGAACCGCAGGACCGGGTCGTCGGTGCCGCCGATGAACAAGGCCGGGACCGCGGTCTGCTGGGCGGTCGGCGGACCCATGATGTGCCAGTTGCGCTCGAAGTTGCGGTACCAGTTCAACGCGCCGGTGAATCCGGTGCGGGCAAACTCCTGGGCGTAGTGGTCCAGGTCGGCCTCGGGCAGCCAGTCCGGCAGCCGCTCGGGCTCGCCGAGTCGCTCGATGAAGCCCTCCGGACCTGGCGTCAGCATCCGCAACGCCGTGGCCTCGTCCTGGCTGGCCCGCATCCCGGCCAGCATCCGACGCATCGCCCGGCGCGGATCAGCGGCCATCTCGGCATCGGCCGCACCGGGCTGCTGGAAATACAGGATGTAGAAGAAGTTGTCACCGAAGATGCGCCGGAAGGCCTCCGTCGGCGGTGTCACCGGGCGGGGCACCGGCGGCACGCTCAAGCCGGCGACCGCCGCCACCCGATCCGGATGCAGCAATGCGGCGCTCCACGTCACCACCGCGCCCCAGTCATGGCCGACGAGGGCGGCGCGTTGCGCCCCGGCCCAATCCAGCAGGGCCACCAGATCGCCGGACAGTGCGCCGATGTCATAGGCCTCGATGGGATCCGGGCGCGAGGACCCGCCGTATCCGCGCTGGTCCGGGACCAGAACCCGGTACCCGGCGGCCGCCAGCACCGGGATCTGGTGTCGCCAGGAGAATGCCAGCTCGGGGAAGCCGTGGGCCAGCACCACCACCGGACCGTCCGGCGGGCCGGCTTCGAACACCCGCAACCGGACACCGTTGACGTCGACGAACACGGGTGTGAGCACGCCGATCAGCCAAACACAGCGGATCGGTCCGGCGGCACCCCGGTGCAACCCGCCTTGCGAACCAATCGGTGACGGAAACCCCGAGGGCACTGCCGGACGTTGGGGTAGCGGTAGCCTGAAAGACTGCAGGCAGCGCCTGTCGAAGGCTTACGCCGGAAGCTTACGGAAGGACGGGATGCCCCGCCGGGGGTGAATGCTTGATGAAACGCAGAAATGTGATGCGCACACTGACGGTGATCGCTGCTGTGCTGCTGCTCGGCTGGGTGTTCCTCTACTTCAACGACGACACCCGTGCCTTCAAACCGGTCGACACGTCGGTGGCGGTGGCCCAGATCAACGCCGACAATGTCGCCAGCGCCCAGATCGACGACCGCGAGCAGCAGATCCGGCTGGAGCTCAAGAGCGCCAACAGCGAGACCGCAAACGCCACCAAGGTCATCGCCAAGTACCCCACCGGCTATGCCGTGCCCCTGTTCGACTCGCTGACCGCCAAGGGCATCAAGACCAACACCGCGGTCAACCAGCCCAGTGTCCTGGGCTCGCTGCTCATCTACATGCTTCCGCTGCTGCTGCTGGTGGCGTTGTTCGTGGTGTTCTCCCGGATGCAGACCGGCGGCCGGATGGGATTCGGGTTCGGCAAGTCACGGGCCAAGCAGTTGAGCAAGGACATGCCGAAGACCACCTTCGCCGACGTCGCCGGCGCCGACGAGGCGGTCGAGGAGCTCTACGAGATCAAGGACTTCCTCCAGAACCCCAGCCGCTACCAGGCACTCGGGGCCAAGATCCCCAAGGGGGTGCTGCTCTACGGCCCACCGGGGACCGGTAAGACGCTGCTGGCGCGTGCCGTCGCAGGCGAGGCCGGCGTACCGTTCTTCACCATCTCCGGCTCGGACTTCGTCGAGATGTTCGTCGGCGTCGGCGCATCCCGGGTGCGCGACCTGTTCGAACAGGCCAAGCAGAATTCGCCGTGCATCATTTTCGTCGACGAGATCGACGCGGTGGGTCGCCAGCGCGGCGCCGGACTGGGCGGCGGGCACGACGAACGCGAGCAGACGCTCAACCAGTTGCTGGTGGAGATGGACGGGTTCGGCGAGCGTCAGGGCGTGATCCTGATCGCCGCCACCAACCGACCGGACATCCTCGACCCGGCACTGCTGCGGCCGGGCCGGTTCGACCGCCAGATCCCGGTCTCCTCGCCCGACCTCGCCGGGCGCAAAGCCGTCCTGCGGGTGCACTCCCAGGGCAAGCCGATGGCCGCGGACGCCGATCTGGACGGACTGGCCAAGCGGACCGTCGGCATGTCCGGCGCCGACCTGGCCAATGTGATCAACGAAGCGGCGCTGCTGACCGCCCGGGAGAACGGGACGATCATCACCGGGGCCGCACTGGAAGAGGCCGTCGACCGCGTCATCGGCGGACCGCGCCGCAAGGGCCGGGTGATCAGCGAGACCGAGAAGAAGATCACGGCCTACCACGAGGGCGGCCACACCCTGGCTGCCTGGGCGATGCCCGACATCGAACCGATCTACAAGGTGACGATCCTGGCCCGGGGCCGCACCGGCGGGCATGCGGTGTCGGTGCCCGAGGACGACAAGGGCCTGATGACCCGATCGGAGATGATCGCCCGGCTGGTCTTCGCGATGGGTGGCCGGGCCGCCGAGGAACTGGTGTTCCGCGAGCCCACCACCGGAGCGGTCTCCGACATCCAGCAGGCCACCAAGATCGCCCGCGCGATGGTCACCGAGTACGGCATGAGCGCCAAGCTGGGCGCGGTGCGCTACGGCACCGAACACGGCGATCCGTTCCTGGGCCGCACCATGGGTACCCAGGCCGACTACAGCCACGAGGTGGCCCGGGATATCGACGACGAGGTGCGCAAACTGATCGAAGCGGCCCACACCGAGGCCTGGGCGATCCTCACCGAATACCGGGATGTTCTCGACGTGCTGGCCGGTGAACTGCTGGAGAAGGAGACGCTGCACCGCGCCGAACTCGAGGCCATCTTCGGCGAGGTGCAGAAGCGCCCGCGGCTGACCGAATTCGACGACTTCGGCGGACGGATCCCGTCGGACAAGCCGCCCATCAAGACCCCGGGCGAGCTGGCCATGGAGCGCGGTGAACCGTGGCCTCAGCCGATGCCCGAACCGGCGTTCAAAAAGGCTATCGCCCAAGCCTCGGCGGCCGCCCCGGCGCCGGGATCCAACGGCAACGGCGCACACCCGGCCGGTCAGCATCCCGCTCCCCAGCACGCTCCGCAGCACGCCAGCGGTCCCCGTCACCCCGACTACGGCGCACCTGCCGGGTGGCGGGCGCCGGGCTGGCCACCACCCCCGCAGCAACAGCACCCGCAGGGCGGTCATCAGTATCCGCCGCCGGGCTGGCCGCCGCCGCCGCACTACGGCCAGCAGCCCTACCCGCCGCCCCAGCACCCCGCGCCGTCCGGGAACGCACCCCAGGACGAGTCGGGTTACGACGGCAGCCGGGCCAACAGTTGAACACGGATGGGACAGCCATGTCGCAGGGCGATTCGATCATGACGGACACACCGCTTTTCGACCAGCCTCGCGCCGAGGCGGCGGTGCGTGAACTGCTGTTGGCGGTCGGGGAGGATCCTGACCGGGACGGCCTCAAAGACACCCCGGCTCGGGTGGCCCGGGCGTTCCGGGAGATGTTCGCCGGTCTCTACACCGATCCGGACACCGCGTTGGACAAGACCTTCGACGAAGGCCACGACGAACTGGTGCTGGTCAAACAGATCCCGATGTACTCCACCTGCGAACACCACCTGGTGGCCTTCCACGGAATGGCTCATGTCGGCTACATCCCGGGCGCCGACGGCCGGGTGACCGGCCTGTCGAAACTGGCCCGCGTCGTCGACCTGTACGCCAAGCGCCCCCAGGTCCAGGAGCGGCTGACCGCCCAGATCGCCGATGCGGTCATGCGCAAACTCGAGCCCCGCGGGGTCATCGTGGTCCTCGAAGCCGAGCACATGTGTATGGCGATGCGGGGCGTGCGCAAACCCGGCGCGATCACCACCACGTCGGCGGTTCGCGGGCTGTTCAAGAACAACAGCGCTTCCCGGGCCGAGGCGCTGGAACTCATCCTCCGCAGGTGACCTCGCCCCTGCCCCTGGTGATGGGCGTCGTCAACGTCACGGTCGACTCCTTCTCCGACGGCGGGCGGTACCTCGATCCGACCCGAGCGGTCGAACACGGCCTCGCGCTGTCGGCCGACGGTGCGGCCATCATCGACGTCGGCGGTGAGTCGACCCGGCCCGGCGCGGTGCGGATAGATCCGTCGCTGGAACAAGCCCGGATCCTCCCCGTAGTCAAAGAACTTGCCGCCCAAGCCATCACGGTATCCATTGACACCATGAATTCCGCGGTGGCCCAGGCGGCCCTGGAAAACGGAGCGACCATCGTCAACGACGTCAGCGGCGGTCGCTTCGACCCCGATATGGCACGGGTGGTGGCGGAGGCAGGTGTGGCCTGGGTGCTCATGCACTGGCGGTCGGCGGGGACGGGGCTGTCCCACGACATACCGCGCTACGGCGATGTCGTCACCGAAGTCCGCGACGAACTCCTCGCCGCGGTGGACGCCGCGGTGGACGCCGGCGTTGATCCCGGGCGGATCATCATCGACCCCGGGCTGGGGTTCGCCAAGGCCGAGCAACACAACTGGATGCTGCTGCACGCGCTGCCCGAATTCGTCGCCACCGGTATCCCGGTCCTGATCGGCGCCTCCCGCAAGAGATTCCTCGGGGCCCTGCTGGCCGCGCCGGACGGCACCCCGCGGCCCCCCGACGGCCGGGAGACCGCAACCGCGGTCATCTCGGCGCTGAGCGCCACGCACGGCGCCTGGGGTGTCCGGGTTCACGACGTGCGCGCCAGTGTCGATGCGCTCAAGGTCGTCGGGGCCTGGCGGCGTCCGCGGGAAGGCGGTGTCTGAGGTGACCGACCGTATCGAATTGCGTGGCCTGGCCGTGCGCGGCAACCACGGAGTGTTCGAGCATGAACGAATCGACGGCCAAGACTTCGTCATCGACGTCACCGTGTGGATCGACCTGGCCGGCGCCGCGGCCAGTGACGACCTGGGCGACACCTACGACTACGGGGTGCTGGCCCAGCGCGCGGCCGAAATCGTCGCCGGGCCCGCGCGCAATCTGATCGAGACCGTCGCCGCCGAGATCGCCGAGGACGTCATGGGCGACCCGCGGGTGCACGCCGTGGAAGTCGTGGTGCACAAGCCGCAGGCTCCCATCCCACTGACCTTCGCCGACGTCGCGGTGGTGGCACGGCGGTCCCGCCGCGGCGGTCGCGGCCAGATCCAACCGGCCGGGGTGCAGGCGTGAGCCGGGTGGTGCTGTCGATCGGGTCCAACCTCGGGGAC
>VERS01000183.1 GCA_018882545.1 Mycobacterium sp. | reverse complement strand
CACTACGACAGTCGTGTGATGCCCGTGCGGACGCCGGATCGCGTCGGCGTCCCAACCCGCCTCGACCAGACTCATGAACGCATCGACGGTGTCCGGCATCGGCGGCACGTGTTCGGCTGCGCTGTCTGCGTTCTCACGGTTGCCGTGATCGCGCTTCCACTCCGCGATCAGCGCGTCCCGGTGCGACGCCAGGGCCGCGTCGAATTTCGCCGCCTCCAGGTGCGGGAGCTTGATCCGCCAGTAACTGAACCGCTCGTCGCTGTGCTTGGAAATCGAGCGCTGAGGTTCGGGCCGAGGGTCGGGATCAGGTCGCGGTTCGAGCTTGACCGCGGTGCGCAGTTGACTGACCGTGGCGACCGAAGCCAGCGCAGCGTAGTGCGCATCGGAACCCTCACCGGCGCCGTGGGCGATGACGCCGACCTGATCCAGCGACAGTCGGCCCTCCCGCATACCCCGCGCGCAGCGCGGAAACTCCTCCAGTCGGTGCGCCACGGTGGCGATGGCCGCCGCGTTCGCCGCAGACGAGCCGGTCTTCCAAGCGACCAGCGCTGCGACCGACCGTGCCCCGGTGCTGCCCCACAGCTCGTCGCGATCCACCTCGGCAATGATCTCCACGATGCGTCCGTCAATGGCGTTGCGCTGGCCGGTCAGCTCCGCCAACTCGGCGAAGAGCAGCTCAAGACGTTCGCCGGGAGGGACTTCCACGACGTCTGCAGATGTATCCACCGACATGGTTCCATGCTCGCAGCGGGCTCTGACATTTGTTCCGGCCGTAACCGGGCCGGATCCTGGGGACTCGAAACCCGGTGGTATACAGAGGGGCTTATGACGCAGCCCACCGCGCAGCCCGAAACACAGCCCGACCGGCCACTGCGGGTGATCCAGTGGACCACCGGCAATATCGGGCGTCGCTCCCTGCACGCGATCATCGCCCGGCCCGACCTGGAACTGGTCGGCGTCTACGCCCACGGCCAAGACAAGGTCGGGGTGGACGCCGCCGAACTGGCGGGCTGGCCTTTGGGACAAGAAGAGCCGACCGGGATCACCGCGACCAACGACATCGACGCACTACTGGCAACCGAGCCCGACGCCTGCTGTTACAACCCGCTGTGGCCCAGCATCGACGAACTGGAGCGGCTACTGGCCGCCGGCGTCAACGTGTGCACCTCGGCGGCCTGGATCACCGGGGGCAAGCAGTCCCCCACTGACCTCAGACGTATCCGGAACGCCTGTGCTGCAGGCAATTCCACCCTGTTCGGCAGTGGCGCACACCCCGGGATGACCAATATGGTGGGCATGGTGCTCTCCGGGGCCTGCGAGCGAGTCGACGAGATCCGAATCACCGAGTCGGTGGACTGCTCCACCTACGAGTCGGCCGGCACCCAGACCGCGATGGGATTCTCCTGCGATCCGCAGACCCCGGGACTGGCCGAGAGCGTGGCCGAGGAGAGCGCGGTCTTCGCCGAGTCGGCGGCGATGATGGCCGACGCGATCGGAGCCCAGTTGGACAGGATGACCTTCGACGTCACCTTCACCCCCGCCACCGGCGACACCGATCTGGGATTCATGACCATCCCGGCCGGCACCGTCGCGGGGGTGTACGGCTACCACCGCGGCTGGGTCGGGGACCGCAACGTGGTCAGCGTCGGGTTTAACTGGATCATGGGCAACCATGTGACACCGCCGAAACCACTCGAGCACGGCCATGTCATCCAGGTCTTCGGAGTGCCCAACATGCGGACCGTCCTGCACTGTCTGCCGCCCGAGGACTGGACCGAACCCGGCTTCATGGGACTCGGCATGATCTACACCGCCATGCCCGTCACCAACGCGCTTCCGGCCGTCGTGGCCGCCCCGCCGGGGATCGTGACGCTCAAGGATCTGCCGCCGGTCACCGGCCGGTTCGGGTAGGTTCCGGCGGATGGAAATGGAGCGTCGCCGATTCATCGCCGGACTCGGTGGGGCGGTAGTTGGCGCTCCACTGCTGGCCGCATGCGCCCGAGAAGCACGCGAGGCCCCCGGAGCCGAGGCCACAACGACTGCAGCCTCGACGCCGAAGCCGATCGGGACGCCGAAGCCGATGATCCCGCAACCGCCCAACGGCGAGCCGGGAACGCTGCTGTCCCAGGACAATCAGGAAACCGGGATCACCGGTGCACGCGCCTGGCGGGTGCGGTACGTCTCCCGCGACGTCAACGGCGTCATCCACGAAGTCAGCGGCCTGGTGATCGCCCCGACCGACGCGGGCGAGAACCGGCCGATCTTCACCTGGTGCCACGGCACCACCGGCCTCGGCGATGCGGGCTGCCCGTCGGCGCAACCCGACCCCGCCCGGGAGCTCATCACCTACTTCGAACCGCGGGCCACCCAGCAGATCGACTACGGGGTGCCGGGACTGCAGGGCTTCATCGACGACGGCTGGGTGGTGTGCGCCACCGACTACCAGGGCCTCGGGACGCCGGGGATGCACCAGTACACGGTGAACATCACCAACGCGCGCGATGCGGTGTACCTGGCCCGCGCGGCGCGCAGTCTCGACGCCGGCGCGGGAACGATTCTGGGGTGCGGCGGCTGGTCGCAGGGCGGCGGCGCGGCGGCGGCGGCGGCCGAACTCGACGCCAGCGACTACGGCGAGCTGAAGCTGATCGGCACCGTCCCGATGTCACCGGGGGTCGCAAAGATCGCGTTGGAGAACCCGGCGTCGGTCACCGCGGCACTGACCAATCCCGACATCCCGCCGGACTCGCATCTGGTGATGGTGCTGGCCGGCATCTACGCGGCCAACCCGACGAAACTCGCACTCGCGCAAGCTTTTACTCCCCTCGGTGTGGAGATCCTCGAGACGGCGTGGAACAACCAGCCGGTGCACCATCTCAACGACGTGATCGCCCGGATGTTCCGGCTCAAGGGGGCGGTGCTCAACCCGAACCCGCCCAACTTCGGTGAATGGAAGGATGCGATCGACGCCGGGTCCGGGGCGCAGCGCAAACCGGTCGCCCCGGTTCTGGTGTGCATCGACACCTTCGACAACGGCACCGTGGTACCGGTGTCGTGGCAGACCGCCTATATCGAGGCGGCCAGAAAACTCGGGGGCAGCATCGAGAGCCGGGAGTACCCCGAAGACGACCACTTCTCGTTGCCGCAGAGCTGCGTGGGCGACGCCCGGGCCTGGCTCAACAAGCTGCGCGGCTGAGCTTCACTGCCCCAGCGCCACCACCACGCCCAGCGCCCCGGGCCCCAGATGCACACCCAGCACCGGCCCCAGCTCGCTGACCGCCGCGGGCTCGCAGTCCGGCAGAGCCGCGGTCAGCGTGGCTGCGAGTTCGGCTGCGCCGGCCGGGTTGTCGACGTGATGCACCGCCAGCGCCGCCCGGCCCGCACCGACCACCCCGACCACCTGCTCGACCATCGCCGCAACCGCTTTGGAGGTGGTGCGCACCCGCTGACCGAGCACCAACCTGCCGTCGTCGATCCGCAGCAGCGGCTTGAGCGCCAGGGCGGTGCCCAGCCAGGAGGCCGCCGCCCCGATCCGGCCGCTGCGTCGCAGGTTCTCCAGGCGCTGCACCACAATGAAGGCGTGCACCCGCGGCACCGTCGATACCGCCTCGGTGACGGTCTGATCCAGGTCTGCCCCGGAGCGGGCGGCACGCACCGCCGCCAGTGCCACGAAACCCGTTCCCATACCGGCCGATTTGGAATCCACCACCCGCACCGCACCGTTGAACTCCTGCGCCGCGTGCTCGGCCGCACCCAGCGTGCTGGACACCGCGCCGGCGATGTGAACGGCCACCACACCGGCGCCGCCGCTGTCGGCCAGCGCTGCCCGGTAGGCGGCGCCGAGTTCGGCCGGACTCGCACCGGCGGTGCTGACCTGAGGCCGCTGATACAGATCGACCGGCATGGCGTCGATACCGTCGCGCAGGTCCCGACCGTCGAGCAGGACGTGCAACGGAACCACCCGGATGCCGCACTCGGCGACGGTGTCGGCGGGCAGCCTCGCCGAGGAGTCCGTGACCACGACCACCGGCACCGCGTCAGCCCCCGGACGGCGCGACGCCGGCTTCGGCCAGCGCCTTGAGCATCAGTTCGGCGACGGCCTCGTGCGCCTCGAAGTTCCAGTGGATGCCGTCGGGGTTACCCCGGCCACCCAGGATGTGTTCGGCCACCGCCTCTTTGAGATCCACCAGCGGGATGTGGTGGCCCGCCGCCCAGTCGGTGATCGCAGCGACGGTGCCGGGCCGGCCGTGATGAGCCAGACCATAGGTGGGCGCGATGTGCACCGACGGCAGTGACGCCACGATCGGTATTCCGGGTCGGTTGAAGTCGATGGCGGCGCGGGTCATCTCGAGGTATTCGACGCTGAGGTGCGGCGGCAGCGCCGACCGCGACACCGGTGACAACCGCGGTTGCAGCCACCCGTAGGCGTCCCGGATCCAGCGCCGCAGCGGCGGCGGCCGCAGATAGCGGATCAGTTCGCGGGCGGCGGTCGGTAGCGGCGAGGGCAGCGAGTCCATCCCGCTGGTGGCGAAGATCACCGCGCCGGCCCGGGGCAGCGCCGCCCACGCCCGCGGATCCCCGGTGGCGGCCCACCACACGTCGCGGCAGGTCCAGCCAATCCGACCGATCAGTTCGCAATCCCAATCAAGGCTTCTGGCAACGATATTGGGCCAGATCCGCGGATCGTCGGCGGGCAGGCCGCCCTGCGGACCGTAGTAGGACAGTGAGTCGCAGAAAACCAGCAGGGTCTGCCGCGGCCGGCCGGCGGGCTCAGAGGACATCGTTGGAGACCTGAGCCGATGCGTTCCAGACGTCGAGGCGCCAGTGCAGCTCCCCGATCGGCGCATCGGCCGCCCCGTGACCGGACAGCTGAGCCCAGCTGGCGTTGCCCATACCGCCCAGCACCGGCCAGCTGTCGACCGGAAGATCCAGCAGCGCGGCGGTCAGCGCGGCGATGAGGCCGCCGTGGGCGACCAGCACCACCGGCCGCGCCGGTTCGTCGGCACCCCATTCCGGTTCTCCGGCGACCAGTTCGGCGACCAGCGGGCTACTCCGGTCGGCCACGTCGATGCGGCTCTCCCCGCCGTGCGGGGCCCATCTGGCGTCGGCGCGCCAGGCCGCCCGCGCTCCGGGGGCCATCGCGTCGACCTGATCGTGCGTCAGACCCTGCCACTCCCCCAGATGGGTCTCCCGCAGCCGGGTGTCCACCCGCACCGGCACACCGCTGCACTCGCCGAGACTGACCGCGGTCTCATAGGCGCGGCGCAGATCGGAGGACACGATGATCAGCGGCTGTCGTTTGGCCAGCACCTCGGCGGCAGCCACCGCTTGGGCACGGCCCAGATCGGTCAGATCGGTGTCCAGTTGGCCCTGCATCCGGCTGCCGGCGTTGAACTCGGTCTGGCCGTGCCGCAGCATCACCAGCCGGCGCACCCGCCCGCTCACGTCGGCTCCGCGGCGGTCCCGGCGCCGTCCGGATC
>VERS01000182.1 GCA_018882545.1 Mycobacterium sp. | reverse complement strand
TTGCGGTGCAGACCGCGGCCATCGACATCGGGTCGGCCCACGAGGTCCAGGAACTGCTGGCCGCGCGGGCCGACGACGGTGCGGCGCCGATCCGCGGGGTGATCCACGCCGCGGGCCTGGCCGAGGGTCAGCTGCTGACCGACCTCGACCCCGAACGGGTGCGGCGGACCATCTGGCCCAAGATCGCCGGGGCGCAGGTACTGCACGACGCATTCCCGCCCGGTCAACTGGACTTTCTGTATCTGACCGCGTCGGCGGGAACGGTGTTCGGCGTTCCCGGACAGGCTGCCTACGCGGGGGGTAACGCCTATCTCGACGGTCTGGCCCGGGCCCGGCACCGGCAGGGCGACAACACCGTCAGCCTCGACTGGGTGGCCTGGGAGGGACTCGGCTTCGGCAAGGACGCCCAACTCGTCGTGGACGAACTCCAACGGGTTGGATCCCGTCCGATCAACCCGGCGGAGGCCTCTGCCGCCTGGGAATACGTCAGCCACTTCGACACCGCCCAGGTCGTGATGGCGCCCATGCGCACCGCCGCGGCGGACAGCGCCGCTGCGGTCGCCGCCCCGACGGTGGACTGGTCCGGGCTGTCCGCCGAAGAACTGCGCGCTGCGCTCCAGCGGGGCGTTCGAGGCATCCTGGCCGCTGAACTGCGGGTGCCCGAGGACCAGATCGAGTTGGATCTGCCCTTCGCCGAGATGGGCCTCAACTCGGTGATGGCGATCTCGATACGCCGCCAACTGGAGGCGTTCGTCGGTCTGGAGCTCTCGGCGACCATGCTCTTCAACCACCCGACCATCACCAGTTTTGCCAACTACCTGGCCATCCGGGTGTCGCCGGAGACGGCCCCCGCCGTTGAGGACGACTATGCCGAGGAGGCCGGCAGCGTGCTGGATTCCCTCTTCGACACCGTCGAGTCGACGTCGCTGCCACAGCGTTGACCAACGTTACCCAGGGCTGGTCCCCGTGACCGTCCCCACCGATAGAAAGGGTGCTGAGATGCCGGAGCTTGCGGCCTCAATCCCTGCCCTGCTCGAGCGCAGGGCCCAGCAGCAGCCCGATGACGTCGCGTACACCTTCATCGACTACGAGGCCGACCCAGCCGGGTTCGCCGAGAGCCTCACCTGGTCTGACCTGCATCAGCGGGTTCAGGTGGTGGCCGCAACGCTGCTCAAGCACGGGTCGCCCGGTGACCGGGCGGTCATCCTGGCACCGCAGAGCCTGGAGTACATCATCGGGTTCCTGGGCGCCATCCAGGCCGGGTTCATCGCGGTGCCGCTGCCGGTACCGATGGGCGGGGGACTGGACGAGAGGGTGCTGGGCGCGCTGCGCGACTGCACGCCGGTCGTGGTCCTGACCAACTCCGTGACCGCCCCGGACATCAAGCGGTATCTGCAGGGTCTGGCCGGCCAGCGGCCACCGCGGGTGGTCGAGGTCGACGCGTTGGACTACTACTCACCTGCGCCGAGCCTGTCGACGAGCGGTCGTCCAACGAAAGTCGCCTATTTGCAGTACACCTCGGGATCAACCGGCCAGCCGGCCGGGGTGATGATCAGTCACGCAAATGTTCTGGTCAATCTGGATCAGGCGTTGCGGGATATGTTCGAGGGGTTCGGCGGTGGTGGCGTGCCGACGGACACGACCGTCGTCTCGTGGCTGCCGTTCTACCACGACATGGGGCTGGTACTCGGTGTCTTCATGCCGCTGGCGATGGGTCGACCGGCTGTGCTGATGAGTCCGATCGCTTTTCTGCAGAAGCCGGCGCGCTGGATCCAGCATCTGGCCGGCAACACCACCGCGTTCACCGCGGCGCCGAACTTCGCCTATCACCTGGCGGCCGCCCGTACCACCGACGAGGATCTGGCGGGTCTGAGCCTGGCCGGGGTTGCGGTCATGACCAACGGAGCCGAACGGGTCCACGGCGAAACGATGCGCCGCTTCAACGAGCGGTTCGCCACCTTCGGCCTGCCGGAGTCGGCCATCCGGCCGTCCTACGGTTTGGCTGAGGCGACGGTCTACGTGGTGGGATCGCCGGGCGGGCTGGCTGCAACCATGTTGACTTTCGATCTGGCGGAACTGTCCGCGGGCCGGGCCGAACTTCGCCCCGAGGGCGGATCGGATCTGGTGGGCTGCGGAAGGCCTCGGTCGTGTGAGGTGCGGATCGTCGACCCGGAGAAGATGGTGGAGTTGGCGGCCGGTGAGGTCGGTGAGATCTGGGTGCACGGTGAGCAGGTGTCATCGGGGTACTGGCGCAATCCGGAACTGACGGCGCGGACGTTCGGCGGTCAGTTGGCCGAGCCCTCGGAGGGGACGCCGGCGGGTCCGTGGTTGCGGACCGGGGATCTCGGGGTGATCTTCGACGACGAGTTGTACATCATCGGCCGGATCAAGGACCTGCTCATCGTCGACGGGCGGAACATCTACCCGGACGACATCGAGGCGACGGTCGTCGGGATCACCGGCGGACGAGTGGCTGCGGTTTCCCTACCCGACGACGGTACTGAGAAACTGGTGGTTCTCGCGGAGCTGCGGAATCCGGATGCCGCCGCCTTCCCGGACCTGAAAAACCAAGTGACCGCAGCTGTTTCGAAGGCGCACTCGGTCCGGGTCGCCGATGTGGTGTTGCTTGAACCCGGAGCGTTGCCGATCACGACCAGCGGCAAGGTGCGCCGTGCGGCGTCTGCGGAGCGCTATCGGTCCGGCCAATACAGCCCGCTGAGTGTGGGGCCATGACCGTCGAACCGAACGAGGACGGGGTTCGCCGCTGGTTGGTCGACTACCTGGTGGACACGCTCGACTGCAGCCGGGAACAAATCGACCGCGGTGCCTCCATGCACGATCTGGGCGTCGGGTCCCGGGATGCGGTCGTGCTGACCGGACGGCTCTCGGAGTTCCTGGGCCGGCCGGTATCCCCGGTGGAGTTCTGGCAGTACCCGACGGTGGATACGCTGGCCCGGTTCGTCACCGGCGGGGAGGTGGAACCGGTCGAACCGGCCCCCGGCGCCGCGGCGGTACCCAGCCGTGAACCGATCGCGGTGGTCGGGATGGGCTGCCGGTTCCCGGGCGGGGTAGAGGATCCCGACGGCCTGTGGGACTTTCTGTCCGCCGGCGGAACCGGGGTCCGCGAGGTGCCGCGCGAGCGCTGGTCGTGGTTCGAGGACGGCGCACCGGAGGAGGCCGCGGTTGTGGCGGCGACCACCCGCTGGGGTGGTTACCTCGACGATGTGGCCGCCTTCGACGCCGAGTTCTTCGAGATCCCGGCCGGTGAGGCCGACAAGATGGACCCGCACCAGCGGCTGCTGCTGGAGGTCACCCATGAAGCCCTCGACCACGCCGGAATCCCGGCGGATACGCTGGCCGGCACCCGGACCGGGGTGTTCGCCGGGGCGTGTTCGGCCGAGTACTGGGCGATGGCCAGCGCCGACCTGACCGCCGTCGACGCCTGGTCGGCCACCGGTGGCGCGTTGAGCATCATCGCCAACCGGGTGTCGTATGTGCTCGATCTGCGGGGTCCGTCGGTGACGGTGGACACCGCCTGTTCGTCGTCGCTGGTGGCGGTGCACCTGGCGTGTCAGAGCCTGCGGTCGGGGGAGTCCGATGTGGCGCTGGCCGGCGGGGTGAACGTGTTGGTGACCCCGGCGCCGACCCGCAGTTTCGACATCGCCGAGGTGCTTTCGCCCTCGGGTGCCTGCCATGCCTTCGATGCCGCCGCGGACGGGTTCGTGCGCAGTGAGGGCGCCGGGGTGGTGGTGCTCAAGCGGCTGTCGGATGCGGTGCGTGACGGTGATCGGGTGCTGGCGGTGGTGCGGGGGTCGGCGGTCAATCAGGACGGGCGCTCGAATGGGTTGATGGCGCCGAATCCGGCGGCGCAGATGGCGGTGTTGCGCTCGGCGTATGCCGATGCGGGGGTGGATGTGCGTGAGGTCGACTATGTCGAGGCGCACGGGACGGGGACGTTGCTGGGGGATCCGATCGAGGCGCGGGCGTTGGGGACGGTGCTGGGGCGGGGCCGGCCGGTCGACGAGCCGTTGCTGATCGGGTCGGTGAAGTCGAATCTGGGTCATCTGGAGGCCGCGGCGGGGGTGGCCGGACTGGCCAAGGCGGTGCTGGCGGTGAGTCGCGGCCGGATCCCGGCCAATCGGGGCTACCGAAACCCCAACCCGCACATTCCCTTCGAAAGTCTGCGCCTCAGAGTGGTCGCCGAGCCGACGCCGTGGCCGCGGCCGGGGCGCCGGATCGCCGGCGTTTCGTCATTCGGATTCGGCGGCACCAATTCGCACCTGGTGCTCGAGGCGCCTCCGAACCTGCCTGCCGGAACAGCCTGCGGGAACGCGGAGTTCGGTCGCGATGGCGAACCGGCACCGGCAGTGACGACGTTGGTGGTCTCGGGAAAGACACCGGAGCGGGTGGCGGCCTCGGCCCGGACGCTGGCGTCCTGGATGGGCGGCGCAGGGGCGGATGTCGACCTCGACCAGGTCGCCCACACGCTGAATCACCACCGCAGCCGACATCCGGTCTTCGCGACGGTGTGCGCCCGTGATCGCGCCGCAGCCAAGGCCGGTTTGGCCGCACTGGCCGCCGGAGTGTCGGCGCCGGGCGTCGTCGCACCGCACGCCGGGCGCTGCGGACCGGGCACGGTGTTCGTCTACTCCGGCCAGGGCTCGCAGTGGGCCGGTATGGGCCGGCGACTGCTCGCCGAGGAGCCGGCCTTCGCCGCCGCCGTCGACGAGTTGGAACCGGTGTTCGTCGAGAAGGTCGGATTCTCGCTGCGGCAGATCATCGCCGACGGTGAGACGGTTCGCGGCGACGCCCGGGTGCAGCCTGCGGTGATGGGTCTGCAACTGGCCCTGACGGCGCTGTGGCGGTCCTACGGGGTGCATCCCGATGCGGTGATCGGGCACTCCATGGGTGAGGTCACCGCCGCCGTCGTCGCCGGGGCACTGAACGCCGAACAGGGGCTTGCGGTCATCGCCGCGAGGTCGCGGTTGATGGCCGAACTGGCCGGGCCGGGCGCGGTCGCCCTGCTCGACGCCGACGCCGCCACCGCCCAGACCCTGCTGGGTGAGGGGCTGGAAATCGCCGGGTATCTGTCGCCGCGGCAGACCGTGGTGGCCGGACCGGTCGGCGCCGTCGAGGCTCTGCTGGTGGCCGCCACAGCCGCCAACCGGTTCGCCCGGCGGGTGAACATGGAGGTCGCCTCCCACACCGCGCTGATGGATCCGGTGTGCGGGTCGCTGCGGGAGGAACTTGCCGGCTTGGTTGCACGGATGCCCGCCATCCCGATGTTCTCCACCGTGGGCGACCCGGTCGCCACGCCGGTTCTGGACGCCGACTACTGGGTCGCCAACGTCCGACGGCCGGTCCGGTTCCACCAGGCGATCAGTGCGGCGGCCGTCGACCACGCGACCTTCATCGAAATCAGCCCGAACCCGATCCTGACCCACTGCATATCCGAGACCCTCGGCGACATCCATCACCACGCACTGCCCACGCT
>VERS01000181.1 GCA_018882545.1 Mycobacterium sp. | reverse complement strand
GAACTGGCGGTGGTCAGCGAGCAGATGGGCCGGGCGTTGCTGGGTGGGCCGTATCTGTCCACTGCCGTCCTGACCCCCTACCTGCTCTTGGCACTGGCCGACACCGACGAGTGCACCGAAACCCTGCCGCGGATCGCAGCCGGTGAGTTCATCACTGCCGTCGCCTTCGCCGAGGCCGGATCAGCACGGCCGCCGGAACATCCCAGTACCGTCGCGAGCAGGTCCGGCGACGGCTGGTTGCTGAACGGAGAAAAGACTTACGTCCTGGATGCTGTTGCAGCCCAACGCTTTTACGTTGCCGCCCAGATCGAGTCCGAGGTCGGGATATTCGCTGTGGACCGCGATGCGCCCGGACTGGAGGTCTCGCCGTTGGCCACGGTGGACCAGACCCGCAAGCAGGCCAGGCTCACCCTGTCCGGCACCCCGGCCCGGGGGGTCGGAGACCCCGGCACAGGTGCCACCGCACTGGCCACGGCCCTCGACCGTGCCGCGGTGGCGCTGATCGCAGAGCAGGCCGGCGGGGCCCTGCTGGTGACCCAGATGGCCGCCGACTACGCCCGCAGCCGTTATCAGTTCGGGCGGTCGATCGGCAGCTTCCAGGCGGTCAAACACATGTGCGTGGACATGCTGCTGGATGCACAGTCGGCGTGCTCGGCCGCGCGCCACGTCGCCACGTCCCTGGACACGGCCGAGCCGGACCGCTTCATCGATCTGGCACTGGCCCAGGCGTTCTGCTCGGAGGCTTTCCTCTCCACGGCAGCGGCCAACATCCAGGTGCACGGCGGGATAGGTTTCACCTGGGAGCACCCGGCGCACCTTTACCTACGGCGGGCACGCACCGACGCCCAGATCTTCGGCGACCCGGCCTGGCACCGGGAACGCTATGTGCGACTGAAGGAGGAGATCTCATGACAACAGCGGGCAACGACGGGGCCGTCCGCGCGGAGATCCGCCGCTGGCTGGCCGAGAACTGGGATCCCAACCAGGATCGCGCAGAATGGTCCCGCCGGGTGTTCGAGGCCGGTTTGTCGGCCCCCAGTTGGGAGCCGCAGTGGGGCGGCCGCAACCTCAACGACGGCCAATCACGAATAGTCGCGGAGGAGTTCGCCGCCGTCGGCGCACGAGGCACCGGCCAGGACCGCGCCGACCTGCTGGCCTGCACCGTTCACGACCTCGGGACCGACGAGCAGAAGCACCGGCTGATCCCGCCGTCGGTGCGCGGCGAAACCCGCTGGTGCCTGCTCTACAGCGAACCCGGTGCCGGGTCGGATCTGGCGGGCCTGCGCACCCGGGCCGATCGAGACGGGGACGAGTGGATCGTCACCGGACAGAAGGTCTGGACGTCCTTCGCCAAGTCAGCCGACTACGGCCTGCTGGTCGCCCGTACCGATTGGGACGTCCCCAAACACAAGGGCATCAGCTTCTTCATCTTCCCGATGCGCCAACCCGGTGTCCAGATCCGGCCGATCCACCAGATCACCGGGGAGTCGGAGTTCAACGAGGTCTTCATCACCGACGCACGGGTACCGCACGCCAACCTCATCGGTGAACCGGGCGGCGGATGGCCGGTTCTGCAGTTGGCGCTGGCCTACGAGCGGCGACTGATGGGCGACTTGGCCCGCACCTCGCGGGCCAGTCGGGATCTCAAGCCGGACGCCGACAGCCTGATCGGGATGGCCCGCTCCGCCGGGCGGCTCACCGACTCCCACATCCGCCAGGAGATCGCCCGGGTGGAGTCTTACGCCGCGGTGAACCGGTGGAACACCCTGCGCGCCAAGGCGACCACCGACCGCACCGAGGCGGCCACGCTGATGGCACTGGGCAAGATCGCGATGTCGCGGATCCTGCACCAGACCGCCCGCGTGCAGACCGACATCGTCGGCCCGGAGTCGATGCTGTGCGGTCCGGACAATCCGGTCGGCGATGCCGTCACCTTCCGCACGCTCAATGCCTACTTCACCTCGATAGGCGGCGGGACCGATCAGATTCAACGCAACATCGTCGGTGAACGGATCCTCGGTCTGCCCAAAGAACCCGAACCGTACAAGGACACCCCGTTCCGGGACCTGCCCACCGGATAGGACCGACGGTGCGGCCTCAGCGGAAGTGCAGGATGTCGCTCCCCCACGCCGACCGGATCCGTTCGTCGGCGTCGTAGACGACCCGGTCGGTGCGGTCCATCACCAGACAGGCCCGGTCAGCCTCCTGGTACGGCGTCCAATCCGGTTCGCCGGCCGGCCCGCTCGGTTTGGCCGTGGCCGCGAAATTCGTCCACCGGGTCCGGATCCGCTTGGACAACGCCTTGGCCTGCTTGGCGCCGCCCAGCTTGAGGGTGACGTCCTTGGGCGCGCCGAGAGTGCCCCACACATAGGGCAATTCGGTCGCATGAGCGGCACCGACCAGAAGCACCTTCATGATCGGCGTGGAATAGTCGAAGCGATACAGGTACACCGGCGCCACCCTGCAGTGCCCCTCGGCCAGCCATACCGACGGCATCCGGAATCCGACGTCGCTGGCGATACTCGTACCGCGGCCCTTGCCCCGGTAGGCCGAACCGAGTTGGGCTTCGGTGGGCAGTTGGAGGTCGGGCTGTTCGGCGGCGATCTCGTTGAACATCGACGTGATGGCGCGCGGGGTGATCGGCATCAGCGGGGAACGCATCAGCCGAAACAGCGCCGCCTCGTTGCGGTTTGTCCCGATGATCAGAGGCACCGGATGGGTGCGGCCCTGCCGGGCCAGGTGCACCGGGTAGTCGGGTAACAGCTCGCCGTCGACGATCGGCACGAAGGCCAGCGTGCCCGGGTTGCGCACCGGCACCTCGTCGAAAACCTTCTTGGTGGCCGACAGCAGCGCAGCCACATCAACCTCGGCGAGCCGGTGGGCCTCGGCGGGGCTCACACCGAGGTGGTCGAGGACCTGCCGGGTGACCCGCTGGGCCCGGTCCTGTTCGTAGACCGAGGTGGCCGGTGAGCTCTGGGCGATTGCGCTGGCGAACAGCCCTTCGGCCTGCGGTATGGCCAACAGGGTGGTCACGATCCCGGCGCCGGCGGACTCACCGAACAATGTGACCCGGGACGGGTCACCGCCGAATGCGGCGATGTTGTCCCGAACCCAGTGCAGCGCGGCCATCACATCGCGCAGTCCGATATTGGAGTCGAAGCCGCCGTACGGGGAGAGGTCCAGGAAGCCGAACACGCCGACCCGGTAGTTCAGCGTGACAACCAGGACGTCGCCGCTGGCGGCAAGCCGCTGGCCGTCGTAGAGCGGCTGGGTGCCCGAGCCGAGAACGTAGGCTCCGCCGTGCAGCCACACCATTACCGGCTTGGCGTCCCCGGCCGTGGTGCCCGGGGGTGCCCAGATATTGAGGAACAGGCAGTCCTCGTTCTCGGCCGCACCGAGATCCAGGGGGAAGTTGGGCACGGGAGGCTGCGGGCAGACGAAGCCGAAGGCGCCGGCGTCGGCCACCTCGGTCCAGCGCCGCGGGGGCTGCGGGGCGCGGAATCTGAGGTCCCCCACCGGGGGCGCGGCGTACCGAACGCCCTTCCAGGACAGCGAGTTGCCATCATCGACTCCGCGGACGGGGCCATAGGCGGTGTCCACGACGGGGTGGTGGAGGGGCATCGGGAACTCCTGACCGGTCGGTGCGCTCTCAGGTTACCTGCAGGTAACAGCGGTTCAGAAGTGCAGTGCGCGATATCGCCAGTCCAGAACCGGCCGGTCGGCGCCACGTTCGCTACCGGCGGAGTCGGCGAGGGCAGGGTCGGCGAGGGCCGGGTCGGCGAGGGCAGGGTCGGCGAGGGCAGGGTTGGCGAGGGCATAGACCACCGAGCGCAGGCTGAGCACCCCGCCACGATCACCTGGCAACGCCTCGGCACCCTCGATGGTCAGGTCGCTGTAGAGGGTGTCGCCCTCGAATACCGGGCCGGTGTGCGCACAGGAACGCCAGCCGAGCACGGCAGCCAGGTTGGGCAGCAGCCGGGTCGTCTGGGCCAGCGCCAGGCCGATGGTGTGTCCGCCGTAGACCAACCGGGCGCCTCCGGGCCGGTGATCGTGGTGGGTGGCCGCGATGTTCAGCGTCAGCCGGGCCAGTTCGGGAGCTGAGGTCACCACGTCGGCGGTACTGCGCAGCACCGACCCGGTCAGGTCGGGCCGAAAACGCGGCCCGGGAACACGTTCGCGGAAGGCCGCGGCGTTCCAGTGGCCGGTCGGGTCGGGGTCCGGCTCAGGGTCGGGTCCGGAGCCGATCGTCGACAGGTCGTCGGCATGCCCGGTGTCCCCCGAACCGGGGCTCAGCGGCAGCATCGCGCAGCGATAGAAGTCCAGGACCAGCCGGCCCACCTGGTCGATTGTGGTCATCCGCAGCGCGGCCAGCCCGGTGGGCCCACGTCCGGGTCGGGCGCTGTTCTGCCGCAGCCCGACCACCTCGGTGCGGGTGAACAAGGTGTCGCCCACCAGCGGGAAGCGATGGAAGATCAGACCGCGATAGAACAGGTTGGCCTTTACTCGCTGGGTGACCAGAGTCGACTGCCCGACCGCGACGTCGCAGACCAGCGCCGGGTGGGCCAGCGCACCCGGCACCCCGGTGACGGCATGGGCCAGTTCGGCGTCCAGCGCCAACCGCATCCGGTCGCCGGTGATCGCCTGATGTGCCGCGGCCACGCCGGGGGTCAGAGTCATCGACGGCGCCGCGTCGAAGACCTGCCCGACGGACAAGTCATCGAAAAAGGGGCCGCCGACTCTGTCGACTGCAGTCCCCGTCCCCGTCCCATCCTCGCGAGCAGACATAAAGTCCTCGTCTGTCCCGGCGTGTCGGGGGAGTTTGTGTCTGCTCGCGCTAGGAAGTCTGGTCGGCGAGCCGGTGCTTGAGCGACTCGAACTCGTCGCGCACCGCGGTCGGCAGCTTATCGCCGAGGAAGGCGAACCACTCCTCGATGTCGGGCAGTTCGGCGCGCCACTCCTCGGGGTCGACCGCCAGCGCCTCGGCGACGTCGCCGGCTTGGACTTCAAGGCCGCCCAGGTCGATGTCCTCGACCGCGGGCACGATGCCGATCGGGGTGGTCACCCCGCTGGCCTTGCCCTCGACCCGTTCGATGATCCACTTGAGCACCCGGCTGTTCTCGCCGAATCCCGGCCACAGGAACCGGCCGTCGCCGCCGCGGCGGAACCAGTTGACGAAGAAGATCTTCGGCAGTCGGGACTCGTCGGCGTTCTTACCCAGATCCAGCCAGTGCTGGCAGTAGTCGCCGGCGTTGTAGCCCAGGAAGGGCAGCATCGCCATCGGGTCGCGCCGGATCGTGCCGACCTGCCCCTCGGCCGCGGCGGTCTTCTCGCTGCCCAGCGTCGCCCCGATGAACACCCCGTGCTGCCAGTCGCGGGCCTGGGTCACCAGCGGGACGGTCGTCTTGCGCCGTCCGCCGAACAGGATCGCCGAGATCGGCACACCCTGCGGATCGTCCCACTCCGGGGCCAGCGTCGGGCACTGCGACATCGGGGTGCAGTAC
>VERS01000180.1 GCA_018882545.1 Mycobacterium sp. | reverse complement strand
GTACCGGCCAGGATGCCGATCAGCAGCACAAGCGACAGATCCTTGAGCGTGCCGACACCGAGCAGCCACACCGCGACCACCATCAGGGCCAGAACCGGCATGATCGAGATGATGCTGGTGTTGATCGACCGCATGAAGGTCTGGTTGACGGCCAGGTTGGCCTGTTCGGCGAAGGTTCGCCGGGTGGTGTGTTGGAAGTCTTTGGTGTTCTCCTCCACCTTGTCGAACACGATCACGGTGTCATACAGCGAGTAGCCCAGGATGGTCAGCAGGCCGATCACCGTCGCCGGGGTGACCTCGAAGCCGATCAGGGAGTAGATGCCGGCGGTGATGATCATGTCCAGCATCAGTGAACTCAGCGCCGCGATCGCCATGTACCGCTCGTAGCGCAGCGCGATGTAGATGCCGACCAGGACCAGGAACACGCCGAGGGCGATGAGCGCCTTCCTGGTGATCTGCCCGCCCCAGGTCTCCGAGACCGCCGAGTCACTGATGGCCTGCTTGCTCGGCTTGCCGTCGCTGCCCTTGGGCTGGAACTTCGCGAACAGCGCGTCACGCAGTTTGGCGGCTTCGTCGTTGGTCAGCGCCTTGGAGCGGATCTGCACGGTGGCACCGGGGCCGTTGCCGACGGTCACCACCGACTCCGGCGCGGTGCCGATCGTTTCGGTGAACACCTGCTCGACCTGGGTGACGTTGGCGTCTCCGCGGGGGAAACCGACCTTGGTGCCGCCCTGGAAGTCGATACCGAAGGTGAAACCGCGCAGCACGATGCTGGCGGCCGCGACGGCCACCATGAGCGCGGTGATGGCGAAGAAAAGCTTCCGTCGGCCCATGACGTCGAAGCCGCCGGTGCCGGTGTAGAGGCGGTTGAAGAAGCCGTGCCGCGGCAGCGCCGCGTCGGCAGCCTCCACGCCGGTGACCTCGAGTGTCGTATCGGACATGAGCTACCCCCGTCCCGTCGCGGCGGCCACCGCGGCGCGCCGCTCGCGTGCGATCTGCTGAACAGCACCCAACCCGTTCAAGCCCGGTCTGGCCAAGGTCGCCGACTTCGACGCCAGGTACATCAGCGGCCAGGTGATCAGGAAGACCACGATCACGTCCAGGATCGTGGTCAGGCCCAGCGTGAAGGCAAAACCCCTCACCTGCCCGACGGCCAGGAAGTACAGGACCGCGGCGGCGAGGAAACCCACCGCTGATCCGGACAGGATGGTTTTGCGGGCCCTTGCCCAGGCCCGTGGTATCGCCGACCGGAATGAACGGCCCTCGCGAATCTCGTCCTTGATGCGTTCGAAGAACACCACGAACGAGTCGGCAGTGGTGCCGATACCGATGATCAGACCGGCGATACCGGCCAGGTCCAGGGTGTAGTTGATGTAGCGGCCCAGCAGGACCAGGATCCCGTACACCATGGCACCGGAGGCCGCCAGCGACAGCAGGGTGAGGAAGCCCAGCACCCGGTAGTAGGCCAGGGAATACAGCAGCACCATCCCGACGCCGATGGCGCCGGCGATGAGGCCGGCCCGAAGCGATGTCAATCCCAATGTGGCCGAGACGGTTTCGGCCTCCGAGGATTCGAAGGACAGCGGCAGCGACCCGTACCTCAAGACGTTGGCCAGACTCTTCGAGGACTCCACCGTGAACGGCGGATCCCCACCGGAGATCTGGGTCCGGCCACCGGGGATGGCCTCCCGGATCTGCGGGGCGCTGACGACCTGGGAGTCCAGGGTGAACGCGGTCTGGACACCGATGTTGGCGGCGGTGAAGTCGCCCCAGGTCTTGGACGCCTCCTCCTTGAACTCCAAGTCGACCACGTAGGCGCCGCCCTGCTGGTCGAAACCGGAGTTGGCGGTCTTGATCTGGTCACCGCTGATAATCGACTTGTCCAGCACGTAGACGAACTTCTTGTCCTGCGAGCAGGTCACCAGCGGCAGGTTGGGATCGTCGTTGCCTGACAGGACGTCCTCCTGGTCGCAACGCCCGGCCACGTACTGCACCGAGAGCAGCAACAGGTTCTGGTTGGTGCTCTGGCGAAGTTCCTTCTCGAATTTGATCCGGCCCGCGAGGTCCTTGCGGGGGTCCGGCGGTCCGGGCGGAGTGGTCTGCCCCGGGGTCGGGGCTGGCGACGGTTCCGGCGACGGGGTCGGTTCCAGCGGGAACGGCCGCGGCTGCGGCGCGGGGGCCTGCTCCGGTGGCGGTGGCGGAGCTTCGGCGGGCGGGGCCGGGGGAGCTTCCCCCGGCGGCGGCGGTGTTTCACCGCCGGGCGGGGCCTCCCCGGGCGGGGTCTCCCCCGGCGGGGCGCCCGGCGGTTTCGGCGGATTCTTGATGGCTTCCACCGGGATGGGCTGGCCGATCACCGGCCGAATGAACAGCCGGGCGGTCTGGCCGAGGTTGCGGGCCTCGGTGCCGTCGTTGCCCGGCACCGTGATGACGAGGTTGTCACCGTCGATGACCACCTCCGATCCCGACACCCCAAGTCCGTCGACGCGGGCGGCGATGATCTCCTGGGCCTGATTGAGCGCATCGCGGGTCGGCTTGGAACCGTCCGGGGTGCGCGCGGTCAGGGTGACCCGGGTTCCGCCCTGCAGGTCGATGCCCAGCTTCGGTTTGGCCTGCTTGCTTCCGGTCAGAAAGATCAGCAGGTAGACGCCGACCAGCATGACCAGAAACAGCGCCAGATAGCGGTACGGGTGCACCGGCGCCGGTGACGATGCCACGTGTCGATTCTCCTAGGTCAGTGCGGGGTGCGGGGGATGCGTCCGCGGGATGTGTTCAGTCCCTGTTCAATCGGTCGGCGTCGATTTCGCCGATGTCGGCCGCCTGCGGTGCTTGAGGCCGGTCCTCGAGCTCCGGTTCCATCCGGTCACGGATCGCGAGCTTCATCCAGCGGGTCACCACCCCGGGGGCGATCTCCAGGTCGACGGTGTCCTCTGCGATGCCGGTGATGGTGGCCTGCAGCCCGGAGGTGGTGTGCACCCGGTCGCCGACGCGCAGCGATTCGTGCAGGTCGATGGTGGCCTGCATGGCCTTCCGCTGGCGACGGGAGGCGAAGAACAGGAAAGCCCCCATAATGATGAACAGGGGTAGCAGGCTCAGCAGGTCCATGGCGTCGGCTGTCTTTCGGTCGAGGTTCCGGGCGGCCCAATCAGTCTGCCGAGGATAGCGTGCCGGTTTTCGGTTGCGCCGAGCCGCCAGCGGACTAGGCTCGTCTCACCCGCTCCGATCAGCCTGGAGAACCCCATGAGCACGATTGAACAGACCCGCCAAATACTGACTGCCATCCCCGGCCCGAACTCCACCGAGCTGGCAAAACGTAAAGCCGCCGCGGTCTCCCGCGGGGTCGGCTCCACCATGCCGGTGTTCGCCGCCCGGGCCGGCGGCGGCATCCTTGAGGACGTCGACGGCAACCGGTTCATCGACCTCGGCTCGGGCATAGCCGTCACCACCATCGGCAACTCCTCGCCGCGGGTCGTCGAGGCGGTCCGGGACCAGGTCGGCGAGTTCACCCACACCTGCTTCATGGTCACCCCCTACGAGGAGTACGTGGCCGTCGCCGAGCACCTCAACCGGCTCACCCCGGGCTCCTACGAGAAGCGCACCGCGCTGTTCAACTCTGGTGCCGAGGCGGTGGAGAACGCGGTCAAGATCGCCCGGATGTACACCCGCCGCACGGCGGTGGTCGCCTTCGACCACGCCTATCATGGCCGCACCAACCTGACGATGGGCCTGACCGCCAAGTCGATGCCCTACAAGAGCGGCATGGGCCCGTTCGCGCCGGAGATCTACCGGGCACCGATGTCCTATTCCTACCGGGACGGTCTGATCGACAAGGAGTGGGCGGTCAACGGTGAACTCGCCGCCCAGCGGGCCCTGACGGTCATCGACAAGCAGATCGGCGCGGCCAACCTGGCGGCGGTCATCATCGAGCCGGTGCAGGGCGAGGGCGGTTTCATCGTGCCGGCGCCCGGATTCCTGCCGGCGCTGCGGGCGTGGTGCTCGGAGAACGACGTGGTCTTCATCGCCGACGAGGTGCAGAGCGGCTTCGCGCGGACCGGACAGATGTTCGCCTGCGAGGACGAGGGCATCGAACCGGACCTCATCATCACCGCCAAGGGCATCGCCGACGGCCTGCCGCTGTCGGGGGTGACGGGCCGGGCCGACATCATGGACGCCGCCCACGTCGGCGCGGCGGGCGGAACCTACGGCGGCAACCCGGTGGCCTGTGCGGCGGCGCTGGCCACCATCGAGACCATCGAACTCGACGGCCTGCTCGGCCGCGCCAAGGAGATCGAACGGCTGATGAAAGACCGGCTGGGCCGGATCCAGGCCGACGACGATCGCATCGGTGACGTCCGCGGCCGCGGCGCGATGATCGCCGTCGAACTGGTCAAATCCGGCACCGCCGAACCCGATCCGGACCTGACCAAGGTGCTGTGCAGCGCGGCCCACGCCCAGGGCGTCATCGTCCTGAGCTGCGGCACGTTCGGCAACGTGCTGCGCTTCCTGCCGCCGCTGACCATCAGCGACGAACTGCTGATCGAGGGTCTGGACGTCCTGGCCGGAATCCTCGCCAACCTTCGCCCCGCCACCGTCTCGTAAGGAGAGCGCCCTGTGAACACCTACGCAGTCGTCAATCCGGCAACCGGCAAGGTCGAGAAGGAGTACCCGACGGCCACCGACGCCGACATCGAGCAGGCGCTGGCCGCGGCGGATGCCGCCTTCCACAGCTGGTCGAAGAGCTCGACGGTGGCCCAGCGGGCGGCGTTGATCAAGAAAGTCGCCGCGCTGCACACCGAGCGCCGGGAGCAGCTGGCCGAGATCATCAACCGCGAAATGGGCAAGCCGGTCGAGCAGTCGCTGGGCGAGGTGGACTTCAGCGCGGCGATCTATGACTACTACGGCGACCACGCCGAGAAGTTCCTCGCCGACGAGACGATCGACCTGCTCGACGGCGGGGGCAGCGCGGTGATCAAACGCGGCCCGGTGGGTGTGCTGCTGGGCATCATGCCGTGGAACTACCCCTACTACCAGGTGGCCCGGTTCGCCGGTCCGAACCTGGTGCTGGGCAACACCATTGTGCTCAAACACGCTCCGCAGTGCCCGGAGTCGGCGGCGGCCATCCAACAGATCTTCGACGACGCCGGGTTCCCGAAGGGTGCCTACGTCAACGTCTACGCGACCAACGAACAGATCGCCGACGCCATCGCCGATCCGCGAGTGCAGGGCGTCTCGCTGACCGGCTCGGAACGCGCGGGGGCCGCGGTCGCCGAGATCGCCGGCCGCAACCTCAAGAAGGTGGTCCTCGAACTCGGCGGATCCGACCCGTTCATCGTGCTCAGCTCTGATGACCTCGACGCCACCGTCGAGGCGGCGGTGGCCGGCCGGTTCGAGAACACCGGGCAGGCCTGTAACGCCGCCAAGCGGTTCATCGTGGTCGCCGACCTCTACGACGAGTTCGTCGACCGATTCACCAAAAAGGTGATGGAGACCGCCGAAGGCCTCGCTCCGCTGTCCTCGGC